>JAZSOT010000038.1:0-41572 GCA_045537065.1 Clostridia bacterium
CAGAATAAATTCTGTACTTTTTTATTATAAAATACGATTATTTCCTATTATATAAATGCTTTTAAACTATACTAAATACAATAATATAATTATTTATTTTTTAAAACTTGATATAAAAACAGGTAATAGTTCTTCGGAATATCTGAAAAGCGAATAGCTTCCCTCCGACAAACACCAGTCATAAAGAAGTGCCCTCTCACTTAATGCATAGATTTTAACCATATCATTAACCGACTTTTCCATAGTGAACTCTCCGCTTTTTTGTGCATCCGATATTATTCTTCTCAAAAGCTTATAATATGTTCTGTTATAATCAAGAAGATGCTTTTCGCCTTTTGTGACAAGCTGTGATGACAATAACTTCGCCAGCAAATCAATAGAAATACTGTTTTCAACCATTGTAAACAGTTCTTTGTTTAAGAAAATCAATTTATCAAATGCAGACATATCTTCTGTCAGTTTATCAGTCAACTCTTCATATTTTTCATCAAACATATAGGAAAGAGATGACAAAAGAGAGTCCTTCCCTTGAAAATAATGATAAAATGAACCTTTTGATGTGTTTGACTCCTCAATTATCTCTTCAATGGTTGTGTCATCATACCCTTGGTCATAAAAAAGCTTCCAAGCCGCAACAATTATTTTTCCTTTTGTATTGCGAAAATTTTTCTTTGACATTTTTCTAACCCCTTAGAATAATCCTATTTCAGCTAAAAAATCGGCATATGCGGAAAATCCGCATATGCTCAATTTATATTTAGTTTTGGACTGTATTTTTTGTTTCTAGCTCATTAACTGCCTTTTCAAGTTCCGACATATATTTCCCGAACTCTTCCCAGTTTCCGCTCCCTGATGCTTCTTTAACTGCTTTAAAGTTTTTAATTACAGCGTTTGCAGCCTCATCGTATGTGATTTCATTTTCTTCCAATATATCAACATTTTCTTCATTATCCAAATTTATTGTTACATCAAAATCTTCAGGTACACTTTTACCGAAAATAGCATACAAAGCTTCAGAAAGGGTGTTTTTCATAACTACCTTTTCATTGTAAACAACAATAACCTGTTTAAGCTCAGGCAATGATGTTTCGCTATTTGAAGTCATATATAAAGGCTCAACATAAAGAAGCGAATTCTTTATGGGAACTATCATCATATATCCCCTTATTACCTTTGATCCGCCCTGACTCCAGAGGGTCAGTGCTGATGAAATTTCCGTGTCGGCATTAATACGGTTTTCTATTTGCATAGGTCCGTAAACATTCATATCCTTTGGGAATTTATATACAACAAACTGTCCATAATTTTCAGAGCTGTTTCTCACAGAAATCTGAGCAACCATATTATCCTTGTTTTTCAAAGTATATGGTACCGTAAGCAATAGTTCATCTTCCTTTTCATTTTCCACTCTCATTAAATTATAATAAGGTGCAACATTTTTTTCTTCAACAGAAGAGCCATACTTTTCCTTTGCTATAACCCACATATCGTTCTTATTATAGAACATAGTTGGGTTATCAATATGGTATTTAGCATATATTTCCGATTGAATCTTAAACAGATATTCAGGATATTTAATATGTTCTTTCAAGCTTTCAGAAATATCTCCCTCTTCAAACAATTCAGGATATGTTTTCTTATATGCGTTCACAATAGGATCGTTTTTATCAAACACATAAAACTTAACATCCCCGTTATATGCATCTATAACTGCCTTTACAGAGTTTCTTATATAATTTTTATATCCTGTTCTTTGGGCGTAAGGGAAATAGCTTGTTGTTGTATAAGCATCAACTATCCATTTAAGGCTTCCATCTTCATCAATAACCATATACGGGTCGGAATCATATTCAAAGAACGGAGCAACCTTATTAAGACGTTCTGTTATATTTCTGTTAATTAAAATTCGGCTTTCTGAAGAGAACATATTTGAAACTAAAAGCCTGAAATCAGCATATTTCACAGAAAACAAAACTCTGTTCAGAAAAGAAAGTCTTACCCCTGCCTTTCCGTCATAGGTAAACTCAATATCCTCCTGCCCCTCGGAATAATCAAGCTCCTTATATTTTTTACTTCCCACAATAACATAGTCATCAGTAAGCTCTCCAAAATAAATTCTGGGTTCAGTAATCTTGTCAACACCCTCAACGGATTTAGGCGGAATATCTTTTATATAAAATTCCGGATGCCCCTGAGGGGAAACCTTGTTTATAGGACTTACAGTAAGTCCGAAGCCATGAGTATATCTTAGTTTTTTGTTTATATAGGTATCTGCAGTATCACTTAAATTCTCTTTTGTAATTTCCCTTGGAGTAATAGCAACTGCAGTTTTTTCTCCATTTATATCATAAGGAATAATATCTGTTTCGTTAAACTTATAATAATTTCTTATTCCCTGAATCTGATTTAAGACCATTAAATTTGCATCTAGGTCAATAACTCTTACATTATCAAGAGTATTTTTGTTTTTCTCGATATCAGAAGCCTCTAAATCATTTTTAATATCAAAGTCAATACTTTTAATATTATCTATGTTATAGGCTATCTTTGTGTATTTAATATTATCTTCAATATTATCTCGTTCTCTTACAATTTCATTGGGAGCAACAAATATCGTCTGAAAACCAAAGGATAATAAGGTTGTTATAACCCACAAAATGGGAAACACAAGAATTGTTTTTATCAAATTTTTATAGTTATTCTTATAAAAAAACACAAGCAATAAAACAGTTATTGCAATCATTAAAAACGGCATAATTCTATAAAAATTCAGCCATATCAGCTTGTCTGTGCAACCTGCCCCAACAAGCTCTCCAAAATTACCAAAAAGAATTTCCTCGGCATTAAATTTATATTCAAATGATTTTAAAATAATCAAAACAACAATGTTC
Source organism: Clostridia bacterium (assembly GCA_045537065.1). Classification (GTDB taxonomy): domain Bacteria; phylum Bacillota; class Clostridia; order Monoglobales; family Monoglobaceae; genus RGIG8709. The sequence goes on from JAZSOT010000038.1 coordinate 2,892, forward strand.
ACAATATTATGTGTTCCGATAGCTTTAACACGAAGAAAATCTGATATTTTTTGAGAAGAAAGCACCGACATAAAAACAAAATATACGATGAACACAACAATTGAAATGCTGAGCCACAATGTGTATAAAGAATTAAGAAGCATTACAAGGAACGGTCTTTTAAAAACATAGTAGCCTATATCAGTTCCAAACACGGGGTCCTCTATATTAAAAGACCCGCCATTTGCAAACATTAAATACTTTTCTGCAAGATTTTCGCTAAATGCAGATGAAAAGAAAATACCTGCCAGAATGCTTAAAAAAACTATATTTCTCTTTTTCTTCAAAATACCGCAATCCATAGAAAGATTACTTATATTCATTCTTGCAAAGAGAAGAGAAAACATAGAGACAAGAAAAATTATCACGAACCAAATTCCCTGAACTATAAATTTTAGTGCAAAATTTTTCCAGAATACACCTACAAAATTTTCACCTATTTCTTTCACTTCAACATAATTAAAATATTCAGAAAAACCTTTTCCGAAAATATATATTAAAATAAAAAGAGCAAAAATAATCATCAAAACCTTTGATGCTTTGTTTCCGTCATTATCTATAGTTTTATATTTTTTAACATCAATCATTTTCTAAATCCTCATCCATACCGATTATTGCATTTACAAAGTCTTCCGCAGAAAACTCATCAATGTCATCTATACCCTCTCCAAGTCCTATAAGCTTAACAGGAATATCATATTCATTCTTAATCGAAAATACAATTCCACCTTTTGCTGTTCCGTCAAGCTTTGTTAAAACTATTCCCGTTATATCGGCAGCCTCTTTAAATTGTTTCGCCTGCATAACAGCGTTCTGCCCTGTTGTTGCATCAAGCACAAGTAGAACCTCTTTACTGGATTCAGGAAGTTCATTATCAAGTATTCTATAAATCTTCTTAAGTTCTTCCATAAGATTTTTCTTATTATGGAGTCTTCCTGCTGTGTCACATAAAATAACATCAACATTTTTCTTCTTGGCAGATAAAACAGCATCATAAATAACTGCGGCTGGGTCAGAGCCCTCTTGCTGTCTTATAATAGGAACATCTGCCCTCTCCGCCCAGACCATAAGCTGGTCAATAGCTGCTGCCCTGAATGTATCCGCCGCCGCTATCAAAACCGATTTCCCCTGCTTTTTATACATATTTGCAAGTTTTCCTATTGATGTTGTTTTTCCTACTCCATTCACACCAATAACCATTATAACAGCAGGTTTTCCCTCAAGCTTTACTTTGCTTTCTGTTTCTCCCTCTGTTAAAATTTCTACCAAAATATTTGAAAGCTCTTTTGTTAAATCTTCGCTTTCTGTTATCTTTTTTTCCTTAGCTGCACTTCTTAATCTGTCAATAATTTCAAGAGATGTGTTAACCCCAAGGTCTGCTGTAATCAGAACTTCTTCAAGCTCTTCAAATAATTCTTCATCAACCTTTTTGAAGCTTTTTAAAACATCATCAACCTTTCCCTTAATTGACTCCTTTGTTTTTTCAAGTGTGTTTTTTAACTTGCTGAATAATCCCATTAATTTGTCACCTCATCAATATTAAGAGATATCATTTTTGAAATACCTCTTTCCTGCATTGTTACACCATAAAGCATATTTGCAGATTCCATAGTTCCTCTTCTGTGTGTAACAACAATAAACTGTGTTTTCTTTGAATAATTTTTCAAATAATCTGCAAATCTGTAAACATTAACATCGTCAAGTGCTGCCTCAATTTCATCAAGAATACAAAACGGCGTAGGTCTCACATTCAATATTGCAAATAGCAGCGCAATAGCCGTGAAAGCTCTTTCTCCCCCTGACAATAAAGTCAGACTTTGAAGCTTCTTTCCTGGAGGCTGAGCCTCAATCTCTATGCCGCTTTCCAGAAGATTTTCAGGGTCCGAAAGTTCAAGCTTTGCTGTTCCACCGCCAAATAGCTCCTTGAAAACTGAATTGAAATTCTTGTTTATAACCGTAAACTGTTCTTTAAACTGTTTTTGCATATCCTGCATAAGTTCATCAATAATAGTCGTCAATTCTTTCTTTGATTTTTCAAGGTCATCTGTCTGCGCTGTCAGAAAATCAAATCTTTCTTTAACAGTTTTATACCCCTCAATAGCATCAATATTAATATTACCTAAATTTTTTATTTCACTCTTTAAGACATTAATGCGTTTTTGAGAAGCTGCAACATTTATATTTTCGCCATCTTCAAAATATTTTTCCGCATCACTGAAAGTAATCTCATAGTCCTCAAAGAGACGGTCAAAAACTGTATCAAGTTCTGTTTCAAGTCTTGCTCTTTTACTTTCAAGCTTTGTCTTCTGCTGTGAGACTTTAAAAAATTGTTCCCTTGTTTCCTTGGCTAACTCCTGTTTCTTCCGAATTTCATCATTGATAGCCTTATTTTTTCCAACAAGTTCTTCTATTTTTTCATTAGCAATTTCGGAGTTATGAGCAAGATTTTCTTTTGCCTCCTCAAAACTTGCAATTTGCTTGTTAATCTCATCAATTTTCAATAGATAGGCTCCAATTTCTTCCTCTCTCTCTTTATTGACCATCAAAGCATTATCTCTTTGAACAAGAATATCAGTCTTTCGCTCTTTATTGTGTTCAATATCCTTTTCAATGCTTTTAATAGCTATATTAATATTTACCATTTCTTCTCTGATTTTTTCAGTCTCTTCTTCCGATTTTGAAATATCAGTATTTAGCTTTTTAATTTCATTTTCAGAACTAGCCAAAAATTCTTCAGCATCAAATATAATTTTTCCGCATTCTAAAACTACATTTTCTGCATTCTTTATATCTGTATCCAAGCCGGCAATTTCTTTTTCAAAGTTTTCTTTGCTGTTTTTCAAAGTTTCATAAAATTCTTTTTGGTTTTCATAATCCGAAGAAAGTCTTATATACTCTTCATTTAAAACAGAAAGCCTGTTTGAAATCACGGTTTTATCTTCCAGAACCTGAACTGACTTTTCGGATAATTCATTATAATCCTTTTCAATAAGAGAAATTTTATTTTCAATATTTTTTATTTCTTTTTCAAGCTCTTCTATTTCAGAAAGTCGTGACAAAAAGCCGCTGCTTTTGCTGAAGCTTCCGCCTGTTATTGCACCGCCTGCACGGATAAGTTCACCCTGAAGAGTTGCAATCATCATCTTATATTTGGTTTTTTTCGCAATTAAAACCCCATTGTCAATATTGTCAACAACTATGGTTCCGCCAAGGACACTGCTGACAATATCCTTATATTTTTCTTCACAGGATATAAGTTCTGCCGCATTTGCAATATAGCCTTTAAGTGAAGAATATTCCTCTGTTTCGATTTTTCTCGGTTTAACAGCAGAAACAGGCAAAAAGGTTGCTCTGCCCGAGTTTGTTCTTTTTAAGTATTCAATTGCTATTTTTGCGTCATCTTCTGTCTCGGTTACAATATTCTGTCCCGAATTCTGAAGTGCAACATCAATTGCAGTTACATACTCCTTATCAGTGTGAATAAGCTGAGACAAAGGTCCAAATAATTTCGCACCCTTAAGAACTTTGGAATTATATGCACTCATAATAGCTTTAACACTTTTGCCATAACCATCAAAATCATTCTCAAGTTCTTCTAAAACCGCTTTTTTAGACAACTTATGTTCCTTAATGCTTGCTATTTTCTGTTTATCCTCTGCAAGTTTTTTAAGAGATTCATTAAGCTCATTAAATTTCAAATCTTCTTCATCAAAACTTTTTTTTGTATCAGCAAGCTCTTTCTCCTTGCTGATTTTATTACTTTCAAGAGATTTAAACTTTTCACTGAATTCACTAAAATTATTATCTTTGTCCTGAAGCTCTTCCTCAAGGCTCTTCTTTCTTGTTTTATATGCAGTAACCATAGATTCTGCAGCTGAAATTTTTTCTTTACTTGTAATTATATCATTATTTTTCTTTACAATTTCATTATTTAACGCATCAAGAGTTTTAACAAGAGCATCATATAAATTTACAGAACCATCAAGCTTTTTCTCGAGGTTTTCCTGTTCATTAATAAACTTTTTTCTATCTCTTTCATATAGGTTAATTTTTTCCTCATGCTGAAAAAGCATTTCGTCGAGATATTTTCTGTTTACAGAGCTTTTTTCAATATCGCCCTTGACTCTCTCAATATTTTCTTTTTCATGCTTTGCATTAGCTTTTAAAACATTTATTCTATTTGCATAATCCCCAACAGAAAAAATATTTTTCTTTTCTTCTTCTCTAAGCTCCTCCGTTAACTTTTCAAGAGCTGAAAGCTCATCATACATTTCATTTATTCTTTTTTCCGCAAGGTCAATATTATTCTGAATAACCTCCAAGTCAAAAGACAAGGTACTGCAAACCTTTTCTGTTTCTTCTAGCTCTGTTTTGCTCTTCTTAATATTAAGAACAGAAACCTTAACATCAAGATTTTTCAGTTCTTCTCTTAAATTCAGGAATTTCTTTGCATTCTCCGACTGTATTCTTAAAGGTTCAAGCTGACCCTCCAATTCGTTTAAAATATCATATACTCTTACAAGATTTTCTGTTGTGTTATTAAGCTTTTTTTCTGCATCTGCTTTTCTGTATTTATATTTTGTTATACCTGCCGCCTCTTCAAAAATATAACGTCTGTCCTCTGATTTATTGCTTAAAATTTCGTCAATTTTCCCCTGACCTATAACAGAATATCCCTCTCTGCCAAGTCCTGTATCCATAAAAAGCTCGTGGATATCCTTAAGACGGCAAGGGGTCTTGTTTATACTGTATTCACTTTCTCCGCTTCTATAAACTCTTCTTGATACAGTAATTTCTTCATAATCAACATTGAAGATTTTTTTAGAATTATCAATAGTAAGAGAAACCTCAGCAAATCCAAGAGGCTTTCTTGTTTCAGTTCCTGCGAATATAACATCCTCCATTTTGCTTCCGCGGAGTGATTTTATGCTTTGTTCGCCCATAACCCATCTGATAGCATCGGAAATATTACTCTTTCCTGAGCCATTGGGACCTACAATAGCTGTTATACCCGGATTAAAATCTATGTAAATCTTATCTGCAAAGGACTTAAACCCTTGCATTTCAACACTCTTTAAATACAAAATATACCTCCTGATATATAATTAAATATCTATACATCTTTTCATGAAAGCCTGTCCGAAAACTTGCGAAAGCTCATTTTATCAACATTGAATATAACCTTAATCCCAAGCTCTTCCGCTCTGTTTAAGAAAAACTCATCCGGTTCAAAATATGATGAAACAAGAACTTTTTCTGACATTTTTCCTCCAAACTTTTCCCCTACAACATAAAGCTTATAAAGCTCATCTGTTGAAACATGACCATTTTTACAGGAAACAAAAACAGGCACAGCACCCTTTACAAACATAACATCTATTTCATTTGAAACTACACCTGAATCGTAAAACCCTTTAATTTCATCCTCCCACTTTATAATAACCGATGTTTCATAATCATCATAAAGCGGTGAGTTATCTTTTAAAATAGTTGAGCCTATCATAAAAGTATAAAGTTCCAGAAGTCTTCCGGACTTTGTGAGGATTTCCCTGATAAAATCATTTTTAAACGAAACCAATATGGTTTTCCCCTTAGTTTTCACATTCAAAAAACCGCATCCCATAAGTCTTTGAACTATATTTTCATTCAGGTGGAAGCTTCTGTTAATCTGTCTGTAACCATCATAAATTTCATCTAAATCTGCAATATAATACCCTCCGTCAATACCTTTTGTATAACGCTTAACAATAGAACTAAGTCCTGAAATAGTTTTGTTCCATTCCGAACAATTCTTATTACATATACTCCACATAACCTTTATATCGGTTGCAAATTCACCGGAAAGTTTATTTTTATCCCAATTATTTTGTTCAACAATTCCGCCGTACAGTGTAACAATATCATTAATGGATAACTTAACAGGATATTTTTCATTATATAGTTTATTATTATCACAAATAATATTAATGCTGCCTTTTTGCACATTAACGGTATGCATAGAAACTGAATTTTTTTCTGAAACAGCCCCAATAGCTGTGTGAATCAGGCTGTCTCCTCCGCTTAAATCAAAAACACAATCATCATATTTTTCAATTATTTCACTAAAAGCACTTTTCAGTTTTTTAAAATCACTACAGGCAGTTTCTATACAAATAATTTCCGTTTCAATATTTATATTTTTAAGGACCTCTTCGGCTCTTTCCTTGAACCTTGATAAAGCATCATAATTACACCCAAAGATAATAGTTCTCTGGGGATGCAAAAACAATGTGCTGAAAATATTCAAAATAGCATCTTTATCAAAAAATTCGACCAAAGTCATTAAATCACCCACAAAAAGTAATACTCCATATAAGTATATCACATTTTTCCTAAAAAATAAATACGTTTTATAGATTTTTAATCAAAACATATGCCAAAAATATTATCATTTTTTTAGTGATTTATAAACAAAAAAGAGTTTAGCTTTTTCGCTAAACTCTTTTTATATTCTTATTTACGAACCAAAAGGCTCTCACCTGTCATAAGTTCTGGTTTATCAAGTCCCATTAAATCAAGCATTGTTGGAGCAAGATCTGCAAGTCTGCCGTTTTTAAGTTCCGCATTCTCTTCCCCTATCAAAACAAGAGGAACAACATTTGTTGAATGAGCTGTGAAAATATCCTTATTATCATAATCAATCATCTGATCTGCGTTTCCGTGGTCAGCTGTGATAAGTGCTACACCGCCCATCTTCATTATTGCATCAACAGTTTTTCCAAGACATTCATCAACGGCTTCAACAGCCTTAACTGCTGCATCAAAAACGCCTGTGTGACCAACCATATCACAGTTTGCATAGTTAAGAACTATAACGTCATATTCTCCGCTTTCAATTCTCTTAACAACCTCATCACAGACTAAATATGCACTCATTTCAGGCTGAAGGTCATAAGTTGCAACTTTAGGTGAATTTATAAGTGCTCTGTCTTCTCCGTCATATACATTTTCCACTCCGCCATTAAAGAAGAATGTTACATGAGCATATTTTTCAGTTTCTGCAATTCTGAGCTGTCTTAAACCTTTTTTACTTATATACTCACCGAATGTATCTTCAAGTTTCTGTGGTTTAAATGCAACATCAACATTCGGCATCGATGCATCATATTGTGTCATACATACAAAATATGTTTTAAAATATTTTCTTTCAAAGCCTGAAAATTCTTCATCAACAATTGTTCTTGTTATTTCTCTTGCTCTGTCAGGTCTGAAGTTATAGAATATAACAGAGTCATTTTCAGAGATTTTTCCTAAAGCATTTCCATCTTTATCAGTTATTACTGTTGGAACAACAAATTCATCTGTTACTTCATCGTTATATGATTTTTTAATGGCATCAACCGCTGAAGTATCTTTATTTCCTTCGCCGAGAACCATTGCAGAATATGCTTTTTCAACTCTTTCCCAACGATTGTCTCTGTCCATCGCATAATATCTTCCCATAACTGATGCAATTTTACCTACACCGATTTCACGAATATTTTCAACCAAGCTTTCAGCAAAATCTGCACCTGATGTGGGCGGAACATCTCTTCCGTCTAAAAAGCCGTGAACATAAACTTCTTCAAGCCCATTTTTCTTCGCAAGCTCCAATAACCCATAAAGGTGTTTATTATGACTGTGAACTCCGCCATCTGACAGAAGACCCATAAGATGAAGTGCCGAATTATTCTTCTTACAATTTTCAACTGCCGCCATTAATGCTTCATTTTCAAAGAAATCACCATCTGTGATAGATTTCGTAATTCTTGTCAGTTCCTGATAAACAATTCTTCCTGCTCCGATATTTGTATGACCAACTTCAGAATTACCCATCTGTCCCTCAGGAAGACCAACATCCATTCCTGATGCGTGAACAATGGAATTTGGATATTGTGATAAATATTTATCCATATTGGGAGTATTTGCAGAATAAATCGCATTTCCCTCATGACGTTTATTAATACCAAATCCATCCATAATTATAAGTGCGTATGGTTTTTTATTACTCATCTTTTTCTACCTTTCTAAAATTTAAAACACAAAGCAAAAACTTTGTGTTTTAAAAGTAATATAAATAAGAATTTATTTTGCAGCTTCAACAATAACAGCAAAATCAGCAGGTTTTAAACTTGCACCGCCAATTAATCCGCCGTCAATATTTGGCTTTGAAAGAAGTTCTGCCGCATTTCCCGCATTCATACTGCCGCCATACTGAATACGGATGCTTTCAGCTGTAGCACCGTCATAAAGATTTTTAACAGTATCACGGATAATAGCACAAACCTCTTCTGCCTGGTCACAAGTTGCAGTTTTTCCTGTGCCGATAGCCCATACAGGCTCATATGCAATAACGGATGCAGCTACATCCTTGGCATCAATCCCTAAAAGAGCAATTTTTGTCTGACGGCGAACAGTCTCTTCCATAATTCCCTGCTCTCTTTCAGTCAGTGTTTCACCAACACAGATAATTGGTGTGAGACCTGCTTTAATAGCAGCAATTGTTCTCTTGTTTACTGTTTCATCAGTTTCTCCAAAATACTGTCTTCTTTCAGAGTGACCAATAACAACATATTTAACTCCAATTTCTGTAAGCATATTGCCTGCAATTTCTCCTGTGAAAGCACCACTTTCTTCAAAGTGAACATTCTGTGCACCAACCTTAATATTTGTACCCTCTGCAGCCTTTAAAGCTCTTTCAAGGCAAACAGCTGTTGGACAAACAACAACATCACAAGCAGCCCCGCTTACTTTTTCAGATATTTCCTTAACTAAATTTTCTGCTTCAGCCGGAGTCTTATTCATTTTCCAGTTTCCGGCAATAATCTTTTTTCTCATTGTTAATACTCCTCCAAAACATTTTTATCTGTCGTTTAATGCAACAATACCTGGTAAGTCTTTTCCTTCAAGGAATTCAAGTGACGCTCCGCCACCTGTTGAAATGTGGCTCATCTTTTCACCAAGGCCTGCCTGATTAACAGCAGCAACACTGTCGCCGCCGCCGATAATTGTTGTTGCATCAAGGTCCGCAAGAACATTTGCAATTGCATTTGTTCCTTTTGCAAAGTTTGACATTTCAAAAACGCCCATTGGTCCGTTCCATACGACAGTTTTTGCATTCTTTAATGAATCAGAGAAAAGCTTTATTGTCTTAGGACCGATATCAAGACCCATCCATTCATCTTCGATTCCATTTTCTGAAACCTTGCTTTCTGCATTATTATCAAATTCTTTTGCAACAACTGTATCAACAGGAATTAAAAGCTTAATACCTTTAGCGTCAGCTTTTTCCATCATTTCCTTTGCATATTCAATATAATCTTCTTCGAGTAAAGAATTACCAACATTAAGACCCTTAGCTTTCATAAAGGTATATGCCATACCACCGCCAATGATCAATGTGTCAACCTTTTCTAAAAGGTTGTTAATAACAGAAATCTTTGATGAAACTTTTGAACCGCCAAGAACTGCAACCAAAGGTCTTACAGGACTGTTTACAGCATTTCCCAAAAATTCAATTTCTTTATCAATGAGGTATCCGCTAACTGCTGTGTCAAGATAATTTGTAACACCAACATTTGAACAATGTGCTCTGTGAGCTGTACCAAAAGCATCGTTAACAAATATTTCTGCAAGTGATGCAAGTTCTTTGCTGAATTCATCAACATTCTTTGTTTCTTCTGCTCTGTATCTTGTATTTTCAAGAAGAACGATGTCACCATCATTCATTTCGGCAACTGCTTTTTTCGCATTTTCGCCAACAACATTATCGTCAGCTGCAAAAATAACATCTTTTCCTAAATGAGCTGATAAGCTCTTTGCAACAGGCGCAAGTGAAAGTTCAGGCTTTGCCTCACCCTTTGGTTTTCCCATATGTGAACATAAAATAACCTTTGCTCCATCTCCTGCAAGTTTTTTAATAGTTGGAAGTGCACCGATTATTCTTGTTTCATCTGTAATTTTGCCTTCCTGAATCGGAACATTGAAATCACAACGAACAAGGACTCTCTTGCCTTTTACCTGAATATCATCTACAGTTTTTTTGTTCATAACTTTTTCCTCCGTATATTTAAATTTTAATTATTAACTATCCATTATTTTACTCTATTTTGTTAAAATTATCAAGCGTTTTTGTTAATTTTTTCTCAATCATTCTAAAAATCATATATAATATATGAATAAGACCATTTTAAATTAATTTTTTGTATTCAATATTGCCTTATTAATTATATCTATTAAATCAAGCTCCGACATATCTCCTCTTACTGTCAGTCTCCTGATATTTTTAAGCCCCTCTTTTTTGGTATTTGCAAGATATATTTCTTCACTTGATGAATCATAAACCTTAATCTGCATTTTATATCCCGCATACCCTATCAAAGTGTCTGTATCCTCTCTGTAACCCCCATAAGGATAGGCAAATGTATAACAGTATTTCTGCAAATTCTTCTCAATAAGATACTTTGAAAATCTTATTTCCTTTTGAAGTTCTGCAGTTGTGAGTCCCGTTATATCTTTATGAGAATGAGTATGGGAATTAATTTCTATAAGCCCGCTGTCCTGCATCTCCCTTGCTTGTTCCCACGAAAAATGCGGATATGAAACCGTTCCCATTTCAGGTGTATGTCCAACAGTTGAAGTTACAACAAAAATAGCCGCCGGAACATTGTATTTTTTAAGCACGGGATATGCTACCTCGAAGTTACTTAAATACCCGTCATCAAAGGTGATTATAATTGGATTTTCAGGAAGAGTTTTATTTCCCGTTACATATGCATAATAATCAGACAGCTTGATAGGATTAAACCCAAAGCTGATTAGTGTTTTTATATGATTTTCAAAAAGCTCTGGTGTTATATTTGCACTTACTGTGCTTTCAGGGTATTCCTCTGCTAAATTATGATACATCAAAACAGGAACAACCACTTCCGGCTCATCATTTGAATATATATTTATATTTGCAACGCATAAAATCAAAACCATAATAAATAAAATACTTTTTTTGACAATGTTCATACGTCTGACCTCTTATTACTTAAAAATTTTTGAAATATTATCCATAAAAGCATTATTATCCGATGTCCTCACAAGCCTGTTTATAATTTCTTCTGTGGCATCCTGAGAATTTTGATTACTAAATGCTTTTCTTATACCCCACACAGTTTCTATTTCTTTTTTTGACATTAAAAGTTCTTCTTTTCTTGTACCTGACTTTGCAATATCCACAGCAGGAAAGATGCGTTTTTCCTGCATTTTTCTGTCAAGATGAACTTCCATATTGCCTGTTCCTTTAAATTCTTCAAATATCACATCATCCATTCGGCTTCCGGTTTCAATTAAAGCTGTTGCAAGAATTGTTAGGCTTCCACCCTCTTCAACATTTCTTGCAGCACCAAAAAATCTTTTAGGCTTAAAAAGTGCTCCGGGGTCAAGACCGCCTGACAGGGTTCTTCCCGATGGATTAACTGTAAGGTTATATGCTCTTGAAAGTCTTGTTATGCTGTCAAGCAAAATAACAACATCCTTTTTATGTTCAACCAGTCGTTTTGCTCTTTCAAGAACTATTTCAGCAACCTTTGTGTGGTTTTGTGGCTCTTCATCAAAGGTTGAAAAAATAACGTCTCCCTTTATGCTTCTTTGCATATCTGTAACCTCTTCCGGTCTTTCATCAATCAAAAGAACTATAAGTTTTACTTCCGGATGATTTGTTGTTATGCTATTTGCTATACTTTTTAGAAGAGTTGTTTTTCCTGCTTTTGGAGGAGCAACAATAATGCCTCTTTGCCCCTTGCCTATAGGAGCAATCAAATCAATAAGACGCATAGAAAAATCATTTCTGTCCCCTTCTAGTCTCAGCCTTTCATCAGGGTAAATCGGGGTTAGGTCTTCAAACGGTTTTCTGTGTATAGAAACATCAACCTTATCTCCGTTAACTGTCTGAACATATAAAAGCGCCTCATATCTTTCCCCTTCGTGTTGCATTCTGGAATTACCCACAATATAGTCACCGGTTTTAAGATTAAATCTTCTTATCTGGTTTGACGGAACATAAATATCCCCTGTTCCTGACTGATAGTTATCACATCTTAAAAAACCAAAACCATCGGCTAAAACTTCAAGGACTCCCTCTACGAGATTTGTTTTTTTCTTTGAATCAGTCTCTGCAGTTTCAACGTTTTTAGCATCTTTTTCGGTATCATTTAAGGCTTTTATCAAATCGTCCTTTTTCAGGCTGCTTATATTTTTTATATTACGCTCTTTCGCTAAGTCTCGTAGCTCTTTTACTTTAAGCTTATTATAATCTGTTTCATTTGCCATTAAATTTAAGCACATCCTTTCCAAGAATATCAACGATTATATTTTCTGTATAAAACTTATTAGCTATATGGGATTTATTTATATTATCAACAATTTTATCGCTTTCAGCGCTTGGTACAAAAATCAAAATCGAGAAAATAATATAAAGGATTAAAATACTCTTAAGACCTCCAAAAACTGCTCCGCCTACTCTGTTTACAGATGAAATAACCGGAAGCTTTGCCACAATGTTCAAACACCTTGATATAACAGCAAGTAAAATTCTTGAAATAACAAGCACAAGCAAAAAAGCTAAAATATTAATTAAAAAGCTGGAAACCATACCGCTTGCCACATCATTGACTGAAGACAAAAAGACCTTTTCAAGTAAGCTTTCGCTACTTACCTCCTCTATATGAATTTTATCTGCTATTTTTCCTACATAGTCTAGAATCATCTGATTTCCAGACAAAGCCTTTGAAACATATGGATAAATAAGAACAGATAGTCCTATTGATATAAAATACGACAAAAAACCAAAAACAGTTCTTATAAGACCTGACCTGTAACCAAACCAAACAAACAAAAGTACAAAAGCAAAAACAAAAATATCTGCTATCATATATAAATTTCCCTCCAATTAATTAATATCATAAAGCACTGCCTTATTTCCGCCGATTAAGACGGCTTTTCTTCTGCCTTTATATATCTTTATGGAGCTTATTTCGTTCTTCATTTCTTTCTTATGTTTAACCTTTCCCGAGGGCATAACAGAATAAAGATTTTTCTGAACGGAAAATAAAATTATTTCTCCTTTTACGTCAGCTGCATTTATCTGTCCCGGTGCTTCAAATGTACCTCTTAATTTCCCTGACCCTGAATAACTTTCAAAAACCGTGTTATTTACATTACCCTTAAAAGCAAGAACAAGATTATGTACATTATCAATATTATAATAAATCAGAGAACGACCGTCATAATTAACCTCAAACTTCTTCTTTCCTTTTGGTGAAAAGCCAAACAAATGAGTATCAGAAAGTGCAGTAAAGCTTTCATCATCATTAAATTTAATGGCAGAAAATAAAATATTTTCATTCTCGGAACATACTGTTTCCTTTTCCTTTTTTGTTTTAAAAAGTATAATCTTTGAAACTATTTCTTTTCCCTCTGTGTGAACCTGAGAAACAACAACATTATTCTTTGCAGAAATATCAATGTCAGCTATATATCCTGACCCGCTATACCATTTATAAATTTCCTTGCCTTTTGACGAGAACATAGTCAGCATACCCTTATAGCCCGTTTTTTCTGTTACAACTGCAAAATATCCTTTTTTATTTACCTTTGCACAAAGAATAGAATTAGGCATATTATATTTTAATATTTGTTTATCATTTTTATATAAGTAAACGCCTGTTCCGTTAAAGTCAAAAATTAATGCATAATCTCCTGATACAGACACACCGGGGTTTGAAATGCCTGTTACCGCACTCCATCTTTCATCCCCTGAATTGGTTATAGCCTTTATTTCCTCATTGTTTATAAATAAAACATCATTTTTAAGATTTTCAAGTCTATATGATATTCCGTGCTGAAAATTAAGTTCTTTAATAACTGTACGATTTAAAAGTCCCGGAAGTATATCCGTTGCAAATATAACTGCAAGAATTGCCGCAAGGCTGGCAAGAACAATTATAAGTCGTTTTTTGTTTATCATATAAACCCTCCTTTAATAGAATACCTTTGCAAGGTGCAATCCCATAGGCGGAGCAGTTTCTCCTGCCATTTTTCTATCCTTACTCTCAATAATTTTTTTAATATCACTGGGATTAATTTTCCCTGTTCCAACATCGCATAAGGTTCCCACAATAATTCTCACCATATTGTAAAGGTAAGCATTTGCCTCAATGGAAACAACAATCTCTGAATCCCATTCTCTGCTCTTTTCAACATCAAGAGAAAAAACCTCTCTCACAGTGGTTTTCTGTGACCCGCCGGCTGCCATAAAAGAAGAAAAATCATATTCTCCCACAAAATACTTTGCAGCTTCTTTCATTTTATTCAAATCAAGTTTATACGGGAAATCCCAGCTATATCTGCCGGTAAAGGGATTAGGAATTTTAGAATTATGTATTCTGTAGATATATCTTTTTCCATTTGACGAATATCTGGCATTAAAATCATCAGGAACATAAATTGCGGAAATTGCAGAGATATAATTATTTTTAAGATTATTATTGAACGCAAACGGAAATTTTTCCACGGGAATCTTAGAATCTGTAAAAAAATTAAAAACATATTCAAGAGCATGAACACCTGCATCTGTTCTGCTGCAACCAGTTACCTTTATTTCCTCACCTGTCAGCTTTTTTAAGGTGTTTTCAACGGTTTCCTGAACAGTTACTCCGTTTTTCTGTGTCTGCCAACCATGAAACTCTGTTCCGTCATACATAATTTTCATAGCAATATTATGCATATTTATGACCTCTCTACCATAGTTTTACGAAATTAAACAAAATTACAATTACTCCGAAAATGCATATAAATAACAATCCTATAAGGTCGCATTTTTTAAATCTTAAAACCTTAAGCTTTGTTCTTCCGTCTCCCCCCTGATAACATCTGCATTCCATAGCAACAGAAAGCTCATCGGCACGTCTGAAGGCACTCATAAAAAGAGGTATCAGAATGGGAATAATTGCCTTTGCACGTCTTATTATATTACCACTTTCAAAATCTGCACCTCTTGCAGTCTGGGCTTTTATAATTTTATCTGTTTCTTCAAGAAGCGTTGGTATAAACCTTAAAGCAATTGTCATCATCATAGCTATTTCATGAGACGGCACGCCTATTTTCTTAAGAGGGGAAATAAGCTGTTCAAGACCGTCCGTTAAAGAAATGGGGGATGTTGTAAGAGTAAGAAGAGATGTTCCTAAAATAAGGAACATAAGTCTTAAAACCATAAAAATGGCAAGCTCCAAGCCTTCATAGGTTATCTTTATAAATCCTAGTTCAAATGCTATTCTGCCTGGAGTTAAAAACAGATTTAATACCGCCGTTAAAAATATAAAAAAAGCAATAGGTTTAAGCCCTTTTACCATAAATTTAAAGGGAATTTTTGAAATCTTAACACACAGAAAAATAAATAAAGCCACAACTAAATAAGCAGCAATATTTTTTATGCTGAAAATAAAAATAATATATAAAATAATAAAAATAATTTTACTTCTGGGATCAAGTCTGTGAAGAAATGACTCTCCCGGGAAAAATTGACCTAAAGTTATGTCTCTAAGCACCAAATCAACTCATTTCATCTTTTAAAAACTGAATATCAAAGTATTTCCTTTAAAATGGAAACCGCATCACCTACAGTTAATATTCCATCATCAATCGGAAGTCCCTTTTCTTTAAGCATTCTGCACACTCTTGTTATTTCAGGAACAGAAAGTCCCGTCTCTTCAAGAATACGACTTTTAGAAAACACTTCTTTTAGACTTCCGTCAATAAGAAGACTTCCCTCATTCAAAACAACAACTCTCTCCGAAAGCTTTGCGATATCCTCCATACTATGAGAGACTAAAACAACTGTCACCTTCATTTTTTTATGAAGTTCACCAATATTATATAAAATCTCGTCTCTGCCTGCAGGGTCAAGTCCCGCAGCGGGTTCGTCAAGAATAAGTATGTTAGGCATCATAGCAATAACGCCAGCAATAGCCGCTCTTCTTTTTTGTCCACCTGACAAATCAAATGGAGATTTCTCAAAGAAATCCTTATTAAAACCAACAAGCTCTGCGGCATAATAAACTCTTTCCTTTACCTCTTTTTCAGAAAGTCCCATATTCGTCGGTCCGAAAGCAATGTCCTTATACACCGTATCCTCAAACAACTGATATTCAGGATACTGCATAACAAGACCAGTCTCAAACCTTACTTTCCGCATATCGGTTGTTTTTTCATATAAAATATGATTATTAACGGTTATTTTGCCTGATGTAGGCTTTAGAAGCCCTGCAATCATCTGGATAAGAGTTGATTTACCAGAGCCTGTATGCCCTATAAGACCAACAAACTCGCCGTCATTTATTTTAAGTGAAATATCATTTACAGCAGTCATTTCAAAGGGACCGCCGCTCATATAAGTATATGTTACATTCTCAACATTTATCATTTCTTAGTCCTTTGTTTCACTGTTTTTTAAAGCAAATTCCCTATATATTTCCTCAGCGCATTCATCGCTTGAAAGTATAAAAGGGTTAAGCTGGAAACCGCATTTATTAAGCTTATATATAAGCTTTGTTGGTTCAGGGACATCAAGTCCAATAGCCTTTAGTTCTTCCACTTTAGAAAAAACCTTTTCAGGAGCATCATCATAAACAATTTCCCCAGAACTTAGAACAACAACCCTATCCGAAAGTGCTGCCTCCTCCATATAATGAGTTATATGAACAACAGTTATTCCCTCAGTTTTATTAAGTCTGCGGACTGTTTCCATTATTTCTTTTCTCCCCATAGGATCAAGCATTGCAGTTGCTTCATCAAGAACTATAACTGACGGTTTCATTGCTAAAATTCCCGCAATTGCAATTCTCTGTTTCTGCCCGCCTGACAGCATATGAGGTGCGTGTTTCTTGAATTTTGACATTCCCACCGCATCAAGAGCATAATCCACTCTTTTCCTGATTTCCTCAGTTTCAAGTCCTAAATTTTCAGGAGCAAAAGCAACATCTTCTTCTACAATTGTTGCAACAAGCTGATTGTCTGGATTTTGAAAAACCATACCTATATTCTGTCTTATATCTATTAGCCTTTTTTCATCCTTTGTATCAATTCCCGCAACAGTTACACTGCCCTTTTCAGGGATTAATATAGCATTAAGATGTTTTGCAAGAGTTGACTTTCCCGACCCGTTATGCCCAAGAATTGTAACAAACTCTCCCTTTTTTATATCAAGAGATATATTTTTAAGAATCCATTTCTCCTCATCCTCTTCCGAATAAGAAAAAAATAAATCCCTGATTTCTATTATGTTTTTTTCATCCATCATAGTCACCTGCTCTCCCAACGGCCTGAATAACCGCAGGGCAATACAAGAGAGCCTGTTGTTATAGGAAGACCAACCTCATCAACCAGGCAAACACCGCCAAATTTATTAATAAGTGTTAACTTCATTATATTTTCAAGAACACTCCCCGATAATCCGGTTGTATATGAATTTATCAGGAAAAACAAAGGTTTTTCAGACAAGACATCCATACAGGTTTTAACAAGGTTAAATATTTCATCTTCAACCTTCCACACTTCTCCTGATGGTCCTCTTCCATATGACGGAGGGCCCATAATAATTCCGTCATATTTTCTTCCGCGTCTTATTTCTCTTTCAACAAATTTTTTAACATCATCTACAATATATCTTATAGGTCTTTCCGAAACACCTGATAGCTTTGCATTTTCCTTTGCCCATGCAACCATACCTTTAGATGCATCAACGTGACAAACACTTGCCCCAGCTTTTGATGCTGCCATAGTTGCTCCGCCAGTGTATGCAAAAAGATTAAGAACATTAACATCAGCTCTGCCTGATTTTTTTATAATATCAGAAAACCAGTCCCAGTTTGTTGCCTGTTCAGGGAACAAGCCTGTGTGCTTAAATCCCATTTTCTTTATTCCAAAGCAAAGCTCACCGTAGCCAACAGACCAGTTATCTGGAAGATTTTTAGACTTAACCTCCCAATGGCCTCCGCCGGTGTTACTTCTTATATAGTGTGCATCTGCCCTGTCCCAAAGCTTTGATTTCAAATTATCAGGAGTATCCCAGACAATTTGCGGGTCGGGGCGTCTTAAAATATACTTTCCCCATCTTTCAAGCTTTTCTCCACAGCGTGCATCAATAAGCTCATAATCTTTCCACTTATCAGATAAAAACATTTGTATCTCCGTTAATTATATATTTTTAAGTTTATCGAACGCCTTTGATAGCCATTCATCTGAATTAACCTTTTCAATTTTTCCTTCATCAGCACTTTTTGCAATATGCTCTGTAATAGGAATTGCACCAAGAAAATCTGTTCCGTATTTCTTTGCAAGTTCTTCTGTTTTGCCATTTCCGTATATATATATTTTCTTATCACAATCAGGGCATTCAACATAGCTCATATTCTCAACCAATCCAAGGACAGGAATATTCATAAGCTTTGCCATATTAACTGCTTTTTCAACAATCATTGATACAAGCTCCTGAGGTGATGTTACTATAATAATTCCATCAACCGGAAGAGACTGGAAAACTGTTAGCGGAACATCGCCGGTTCCGGGAGGCATATCAACAAACATATAGTCAACATCTTCCCAGACAACATCTGTCCAGAACTGAGTTACTGTTCCTGCAATAACAGGCCCCCTCCAAACAACAGGGTCAGTTTCATTTTCAAGGAGAAGATTAACAGACATAACTTTAACCCCTGATGTTGACTCTAAAGGCAATATGCCCATTTCACTTCCCATTGCTTTTCTTGTTATTCCAAACATTTTCGGAATTGACGGGCCTGTTATATCCGCATCAAGCACCGCTGTCTGGAAATCTTTTCTCTGCATTCCTGATGCAAGAAGTGAAGTAACTAACGACTTACCAACTCCACCCTTACCGCTTACAACTCCGATAACCTTTTTAACATTACTCATTTTATTTTGTTCTTTGATTAAACTTTCCTGCTCTCTTGATGAACAATTTGCTGAGCAGCTTGAACAATCATGACTGCATTCACTCATTTTTACATTCTTCCTTTCTTTTTACACCCTCCAGATTAAAGCTTGGAGTGTAATCTTTTTCGGCACTGCATCTATCTTGCATATAGCCATATTTAAATCCCGCCAAAACAGCCGCATCAACAACCGAGTTATACTCAAACGATGTGATTTTTCTGTCAAGTTCAGGAAATTTTTCAATATTTTCATATGGAGTGTATTGACTCATAAGGCTCAGAACAAATTTATCTGTCCCAAATCTTTCCTTAATTTCTTCAATAATTTTTATAGAATCATGACGCATTCCCGGAAGAACAAGATGCCTTATAATAACACCTTTTTTAAGCATCCCGCAATTATCAAACGTAATATTTTTCTGGGAAATCATCTCACTTGCTGCTTTGAATGCAATTTCCGGATAATCCTTATCTCCACTATACTTTAAAGCTGCCTCCTGAGAAAAATACTTTATATCTGTTAAATATATGTCAACATAATCCTTAACAAGCCTTAGGGTTTCCAAAGTCTCATATCCGCTTGTATTATATACAACAGGAATATGAAGATTTGATTTTACACGCTCTAAAGAAACAACTATTTTTTCCGCAAAATGGGTGGGGGTTACAAGGTTTATGTTTTCTGCACCGGCTCCCTGAAGTTCAAGAAAAATTTCAGAAAGTCTGTCTGTTGAAATTTCCTCTCCAAAACTTCTTTTGCTGATTTTATAATTCTGGCAGTAAACACAGCCCAATGAACATCCCGAGAAAAACACTGCACCGCTTCCGCCCCTGCCGCTGATACACGGCTCTTCCCAATAATGGAGCATAGCTCTTGCAATTTTAATATTTTCACCCTGTCCGCAAAATCCGACTTTTATACTTCTATCTGTTTTACAGCTTCTCGGACACAGGTTACAACCCTTGTTATTATTCATAATTCTCCCTAAATAAGCCACATAATATTATAGAATATTTTAACCGCAATGTCAAGCAAAAACCCCTTATTGTCCCAAATAACTTTGTATTATTGCTTTTGCAACAGGAGCTGCAGTCCTGCCGCCACTTCCACCGTCATTTTCCAGTATAACTGCAACAACAATCTGAGGGTTTTCTGCCGGTGCAAATCCAACAAACCACGAATGGTCTTTTTCCTTTTCATTTTCTGCCGTTCCGGTTTTTCCGGCAACGGTAATTCCACTTATTGCTGCCGCTTTTCCCGTTCCGCTTTTAACTGTGTTTACCATAAGCTGTTTAATATATTCTGCACAGCTTTTTGAACACGCATTTGACAAAAGTCTTCTTTGTGCTCTGTAAATCATAGTGCCATTTTCCTTGGTTACGGACTTTACTATATATGGAGAATACATATTTCCATCAGATGCAATAGCTGAACAAACCAAGAGCATATTAAGAGGCGAAACTAAAAGCTTTCCCTGTCCGATAGAGAAAAGGGCTGAATCCTTTTCTGTCATTTTCTTATACCCTAATCTGCTTGACTCCGTTTGAACATCGAAATCTATATTCTCACCAATTTTAAATCTCTTAGCCACATCAAACAAAACATCCCCGCCCAAGGTTGTTCCTATTTCACAAAAAACCTGATTACTTGAATGAATAAAAGCTTCTCCAAAATCAATATTTCCAAATCTTTCATTGTTATAGTTTTTAACATTAAGTCCATCTAATGAAAAACCGCCTGTATCTTCAAACGTCTTGCTTGTAAGATTATTTTCAAATGCTGCAACCGATGTTACAATCTTAAAAGTTGAACCTGGAGGATAAAGACCCGAACTTACTCTGTTCACAAGGGGAAATTCTTCATTTTCAACTATTGTGTTCCAGTTTTTTTCAAGACTTTCTGCGTTAGGATTAAAGTCAGGCAAACTGACCATTGCAAGAATTTCACCCGTTTTTGGATTCATTGCAACAGCCCCACCTCGTCTTGAATTCATCGCCCTGTATGCTGCTTTTTGCACACTGTTATTGATAGTAAGGTTAACATCAAAGCCTCTTTTTATATCCCCGATATTAAGAGAAATATCCCCTTTTCCCACAAGCATATTGTCAAATTCACGCTCAATAAGACTTTTTCCATACACCTTTGAATAATATCCAATAACGTGAGAATATAAATTCTTCTCAGGATAATACCTCTTCATTTCACCGCTGTCTGTTCTTATTGTTTCAGCAAGCAAAAGACCATTTGAATCATAAATATTTCCTCGCATCACTGATTTCTCATCATCCCATTGTCTCATATTATAAGGATTTGATGATATTTTATCAGCCACAAAAAGATTAAAATACAAAAGATATGATAATAACGAAAGAAACAGTGCAGAAACTAAAACAAGTAAGTGAATTATTCGCTTATTATTCTTCATAATCCTTCCCCCTGTCTTCCTTTGCTGAAATAGCCTGAATTATTCCAAGAGATATAAAGCTTACAACAATTGATGTTCCCCCATAGCTTACAAAAGGAACTGTGATGCCAGTAAGCGGAATAAATTTGGTTACCCCGCCGATTATTATAAATGTCTGCAAAGCAAACATAAGCGTTATTCCAAGGGCAACCGCTTTATTATATAAATTTTTTGTTGTTAGGGTAATTTTAAAGCATCTGTATGAGAGCAAAAAGAAAAGAATAATTACAGACGCTCCCCCAAAAACTCCCATTTCTTCACATATAGCAGAAAAAATAAAATCTGTATGAACTTCAGGAATATAAGTTGGAGACCCGTTTCCTATACCCTGTCCAAAATATCCTCCTGCAGATATTGCAAATAGTGACTGAGTTATCTGATACCCTGTATTTGAAATATCACTCCAAGGGTCAAGCCACACATTCACTCTGACCTGTATATGATGTAAAAACATATACCCAAGAAAAGCTACAATAACTGCCGATGCAATATTGAAAAGCAAAAAATATCTGTTTTCTTCATAAACATAAAGCATAAAAATATAAATAGAAAATATAACAAGAATTGTTCCCCAGTCTCTTTGAAGAACCAGAAAGATTATAAACAAATAAGTAAAAAAAGCGGTTACATATCTTGGATTAATATTAAATAGGTCTTTTGTTCTGCTACCTGAATAATAGCAGGCAAGAAACATAACATACGCAATTTTTATAAGCTCCGAGGGCTGAAAATTAAGAGGTCCTATATTTATCCAGTTTTTTGAACCATTTACTCTTTCGCCGATAATTAAAGTAAGAAGAAACATTATGGTAGAAAAAACAGCATAAAAAAGCCACAGCCTATTCCAGAATTTAATTTTATAATAAACAAGATATGCTAAAAAAAACACAAAAGCCCCCAAGCCAACCCAGACAATCTGTTTGGCACCGAGAGCTATATTTATTCTGCAAAGCATTATTGCACCTATGGTAACCAGCATTGAGGCAATAAGAAACAAGAACTTGTCCCCCATTCTGCAAAGAACAAGCACAGAATATGTTACAATGAGCAATCCCAAAAGACCGACACCGACCAGCAGTATATCCTTTTTAAAGTTGTTTGCCACACTTAAAAGACCAAAGCCAAGAATATTCATAAGAAGCAACATATAAGCCGGCAGTCTATAACCTATTTTACTATTTCTCATATCAAAGTCCTCTGCGGTTTACCTCTATTCAAACTGAAATATAAACCGAACATCCCCAAATGAAATTTCATCAAAGTCGTCCAAAATCTGTTTTCCATTAACTAAAACATCATTTACATATGTACCGTTTTTACTCTTCAAATCTGCTATATACCAAATTCCTTTTTTGCAATATATTTTTAGATGCTCCTGAGACAAATATATATCAGGAATTACTATATCACACTCTTCACTCCTGCCTATAATTATAGGCCCCATTCCAATACGATATCTTTTTCTTAAATTAAATTTCGAGCTTTCTTCTGTTATAACCGTTTTTAATATAGCCGTATATTCATTATCATCAGAGGCATCTGTATCTTCCAGATATTCTTCCTCTTCATCTTCATAATCTTCTTCATCAAAAGCATCTTCATCAAGCCCTTTGCTGACCTTTTTTATATCTTTATAAATCAATACAATTATACTGAAAATAAAAACATAAATAATAGTCGTGAATGCATAGCTGAATAATGAAGAAATAAGAGAATATAAAGACATATATAATACCCCCTGACTGTCAGCCAACTAACCAAATGACTGCCCGCTACTAAGCGGGCAGTCATAAACTCTTGAAATTAAATTATTTTGCTGCTCCGAGATCTCCTAAATAATCTGAAAGCTTTAAATCTACAACCAATTTATCATAAATTGCTCTGTTAACTTTAACCTTTGAATTTTTAGTTAAAAATTCTGTGTATTCTTCAAAGCTGATTACTCTGTCAACTCTTTTTATAATATGATATCCATATGTGGTTTCAACAATATCACTGATTTTTCCGACTTCTGTTTTAAAAGCGGCATCTGCAAAGCTTTGAACCATTGTTCCATCATTTGCAAAGGTGTAACCCGTTTTAGTCTGTCCCGGGTCCTCGTTATATTCTTCAATAAGCTTATCAAAGTCTTCTCCTGCTTTTGCCTTTTCTAAAACTTCTTTTGCTTTATTTAATGTCTCAGCCTTAGCCTCATCATCAGAATCAGCTGTAACCCCTTCGGGGAACATAATAAGCACATGCTTTGCTGTAATCTTATCCCCTGATATTGCCTTTTCAATACCCTTAACGCCTTTCATATAGCTTGCAGGGTCCTGATTAAATGCATCATATGAATTTTGATATATCTTCTGCAATTTCTGCACTTCTTCAAACTGTTCTATATTATCAAAGCCTGCTAGTTTTAATGATTTTTCAAGCTCATCACCATACTGTGTTTTTATGTTTTCAATACCTTTTGCGATAGTATCAAGCTCTTCCTGAGTTAAAACTACTCCTCTTTTCTGAGCTTCGCTGACCATAGCAATTATAGGTGTAACTGTTCTTACGGTCTTAATTTTGATAAGTTCCGCATTGGTAACTCCTGTTTCTTCATCAGCAACCCCATTCCAGTCAAAGTTATCAGGGTCTGCAACCTTTCCTGACTGATAAAGCTTATAAAGGTGAGATAGTGCCTCATTTTTAATAAAGTAGCTTAGAACTCCGTCAGAAACTCCAAAATCGCCAACCTTCATAGCTGTAACCTTTGTTCCTGCTTTTCCCTCAAACATAGAAATAAATGGATTTTCAAATACTATATTCATTTTATCAGCTTTAACAATTTCCCCTGCCTGAGAAACCTCGTCAGGCGGCAATGTGTTTACTGCATTTTTACTACCCACACCATTTGTATAGCAAACACAATAAATTAAAATGGCAACAATAACTGCCAGAACTATTCCAAGAGCAACAAGCAACGGCTTTTTATCCTTTTGGGGGATTTCCTCATACTGATTTTCTTCGTATTCGCTGTCATAAGCAATTTCTGTTTCTTCAATTTCCTCTGTTTCAGCCTCAAAAATATCTTCAGCCTCTTCTATCGCCTCAGCAACTTCTTCCTCAGTTTCTGTTAGAGGTTCTATAATTTCTTCAACATTATCATTTATAACATCTTCAGAATTATCAAAAGTTTTATTTTCAAATTCTCTTTTTTCGTTATCCATTTGTATTTCTCCTTACTCAATTTAATCTTTTTCATAATTATACAACACTTTTTAAAATTTTTCCATAGTTTTTTATAAATTTCTTAAATATTTACTAAAAATTCATATATTCCGTCCAAAAAGGATTTTTCGCTACCAAATTTCGGCAGCTTATAAAAAATATGGGGTTTATTTGTATTTCTTATAAATATATTTCTGTCCTTAGTTGTCATTTCAACAATTTTTTCAAAATCAGGAGGGGAATCCGGCGAAAAATATAATTTCAAATCTCCCTCCGATGCTTTAATCTCTGTGAATCCTTTAAGAGATGCTGTGTATCTAACTAAAGAAACAAGCATTAGATTATAAACCTCTGGCGGAACATCTCCGTATCTGTCCAAAGTTTCATCATAAATATCGAGAACATCCTCTTTCGATTCTATTGATGAAATCTTTTTATAAAGTTCAATTCTCTGGGAATGGGAAGTTATATATTTATCAGGAATAAAGGCATTGACCGTAATATCTGCAAGAGTATCCCTTTCCTCCTTGTTTTCAACCCCCTTAACATCCGAAACAGCCTTAGAAAGAAGCTTGCAATAAAGATCATATCCAACAACTTCCATATTTCCACTTTGCTGAGGCCCGATAACATTTCCCGTTCCTCTTATTTCAAGGTCTTTCATAGCAATTTTAAAACCTGAACCAAATTCCGTGAAATCCTTTATAGCCTTTAATCTTTTTTGTGCATCTTCATTCAGGACCTTGTTTTTTCGATAGGTAAGATATGCATATGCAAGTCTGTTTGAACGGCCCACTCTTCCTCGCAACTGATAAAGCTGAGAAAGTCCCAGTCTCTCAGAGTCTTCAATAATGATTGTGTTTACATTTGGAATATCAAGACCTGTTTCAATTATAGTTGTGCAAACTAAAACATCAATTTCTCCCTCTGAAACATCATACATTATATTTTCAAGCTGTTGCTCCGACATTTTTCCATGAGCCGTGACAATTCTTGCATCAGGGATCAAGGCTCTAAGTTCCTCTGCCTTTTTTTCTATGCCGTCAACTCTGTTATGGAGATAATATACCTGTCCGCCTCTTGAAAGCTCTTTTAAAACTGCTTCTCTTATAACATCACTGTTATATTCAAGCACATATGTCGCAACAGGATATCTGTCCCCCGGAGGAGTTGACAAAACACTCATATCCCTTATTCCCGAAAGGGACATATGGAGCGTTCTCGGAATTGGAGTCGCCGTTAAAGTGAGAACATCAATCTCATTTTTGATTTCCTTTATTCTTTCCTTATGGGAAACTCCAAATCTTTGTTCTTCGTCAATAATTAAAAGCCCAAGCTTTTTATATTTGATATTTTTATTAAGCAGTTTGTGAGTGCCTATAACAATATCAAGTGTGCCGTTTTTTAAGTCCTCAACAACCTTTTTTTGCTGAGTAGGTGTTATAAACCTCGACAGCATACCCACATTTACGGCGAAGCCTTTCATTCTCTGCTTAAAATTTGAGAAATGCTGACTTGCAAGTATGGTTGTGGGTACTAGATATGCAACCTGATAACCGCTCATAACCGCCTTGAACGCCGCCCTCATAGCAACTTCGGTTTTACCGTAGCCAACATCGCCGCATAGGAGTCTGTCCATTGGTTTTTGTTTTTCCATATCGGATTTTACTTCATCAATACACCTGAGCTGGTCATCTGTCTCATCATATGGAAAGGTTGATTCAAAATCCTTTTGCCACTCCGTATCTTCAAGATAAGATATACCCCTTATGGTTTCTCGTTTTGCATATAATTCAATAAGTTTTTTTGCCATATCACGACAGGATGCACTGACCTTTTCCTTGGTCTTCTTCCACTCCTGACCGTCTAGCTTGTTTAATCTTACATTTGTTCCGTTACCTGTATATTTAAACAAAAGCTTAAGCTGGTCGGCAGGTACATAAAGACAGTCTTCGCCTTTATACAAGATTTTCATATAATCTTTTTTAACCCCGCTTATAGTAAGTCTTTGAATGCCAACATACTTTCCTATTCCGTGATTTTGATGAACAACATAATCCCCCACACTGATATCCGAAAAGCTTTGGAGTCTGTCTTTTGCAGACAGGTTTCCTCTTCGGGATTTTTTATGTTCCGAGCCAAAAATTTCTCTGTCCGAAATAACAACTGTTCTTATAAGAGGATATTCAAAACCCTTTGAAAGACTTCCTCTGCTTATAAAAATCTGTCCCTCTTCGGGAAGATTCTTTAATTCTTCCATATAGCTTGAATAAATTTCTTCATCTTCAAGCTGACTTGCAAGATTTTTAGCCCTTGTCTCACCACCAGCTAAAACAATAATTCTGTATTTATTCTTTTTATAAAATTTCAAAGAATCATACAAAAGTTCAAATTTTCCATTAAAGCTTTCAAGATTTTTAACAGTAAACCCTGCAAGAAAGCAAGGCTTTATATCCCCTGACGCGTGTGAAAACGGACTGAATGTTATAAGATTTTTTTCGCTTATGTCTTTAACTAATGATTTATAGCTTTTATAATAATTAAAACTACTTTTAGGAATAACTCCTCTTTCAAGCATATCTGAGACACTTTCCGAAAATCTGTTTTCAAAGGCAACAGCTGTTTCTTTTACTCTTTGAGGCTCATCCACAAAAATCAAATAGTCATCCGAAATATAATCTATTATGGTAGGAATTTCACTATAAAGAAAAGGGATATACTTATCCATAGACGGAAAGAGAATTTTTTCTCCTATTCTTTCCATATCCCCTTTTATAATTTCCGCAGATTTTATTTGAACTTCCGAAGGTTCTTTTATTTTTTCCGTCTTATCAACTATAGATTTTAGTTTTTTGATAAGCTCTTCTCTTTTTAAATCATCTATAACCTCTTCCACAGAGGGACTTATCTTGGCATTTTCAACCTGATTTACAGTTCTTTGACTGTCAATTTCAAATAGTCTTATACTCTCTATTTCCGTATCAAAAAATTCTGCACGATATGGGAGCTCTTCAGAAAAAGGAAAGAAATCAAAAATTCCTCCTCTTATACTGAACTGTCCTCTACCCTCGACCATATCAACCCTTGTATATCCAAGGTCTATCATTTTTTCTATAAGATATGATATGTCATAATCTTCCCCTGCTTTAAGATAAATAGTTTTTTCATCACTGCTTTTTTTATCAAGAACAGGGCTTAAAACACTTTGAATTGTTGCAACAACATTTGGCCTTTTTTCACTGCCTAAAGCGTCAATGACTGAAAGTCTCTTCTCTCTTATATCATTTCCTGCTGCCGCAATATCATAAAACAAAAGCTCTCTTTCAGGAAAATACATAGGACTTTCCTGAAAGAAAAACCTCAGGTCTTCAATTATCTTTTTTGCATTAGACTCCGCATAAGTTATGAACAAAAGCTTTTTATTCAGTTTTTTACATAAAGAATAGGCAATATGAGCTCTTGCAGTATCCGAAACACCGCTTATGCTGACAGGAAATTTCAAAGCCTTTAAGGCATCATAAAGTTCCTCAAATTCGGCACTGTCGTCAAGCATATTATCATATATTAACTTATACTGACTCATAAATCATCAATTCCTTTTCAAAAATTAACCGTTAAATTCCGCCATTGCTTTTTCTGTTCCAAAGGTTATAATAGTCTCCACCGCTGATGCTGCCTTGACAGCAACAGGAATAAGTGTTTCAACTTCTTCCTTTGAAAATCTTCCAAGAACATAATCTGCCAAATCGTAATCCTTGTTCAAAGGGGCACCAACACCCACCCTTATTCTTGGGAAAATATCACTCTGAATCTGATAGATAATACTCTTCATTCCGTTATGTCCTCCCGCACTGCCCTTTGGTCTTATACGCAGTTTGCCCACAGGAAGAGATACATCATCATATATAACAATAAGATTTTCAGGGTCCAGTTTATAAAACTCTACAAATTCTCTTATACTTTCACCGCTTAAATTCATAAAGGTTTGGGGTTTAACAAGAATAACCTTTTCATTCCCTATTCTTCCCTCACCAAAATGAGCTTTAAACTTTTCTTTGTTAATATTAATATTATATTTTGCAGCTATTGTATCAATAACCTCAAATCCCATATTATGTCTGGTTCCCACATAATTCTTTCCGGGATTTCCAAGCCCTGCTATTATATACATCAAATCACCTGAATTTCATTTAATAATTAAATTTTAGTATAACATATTATATATTTTTTGTCCAGCAGAAAAACATTAAACTTTTATAACAAAACCCTTAAAATAATTGACAAAGATATTAAATAAGTAGTATAATCTATGTATATAACTAAACCACACTTTTAAAAGGGGAATTTTTATGAAACACGTTGTTATTCTTATAGATGGTGCAGCAGACACACCTGTTATGGAACTGGGAAACAAAACACCTTTGGAGGTTGCAAATAAACCTTATATAGATTCACTCTCTAAAAAAGGAGAAATGGGAATGGCAATTACCGTTCCTGATAATCTTCCACCAGGCAGTGATGTTGCAAATCTTGCAGTTTTTGGTTATGACCCTCAGAAATATTACACAGGACGTTCTCCGCTTGAGGCTATGAGTATGAATGTCAGCCTTGAACTTACTGATACAACATTCAGAACAAATCTTGTTAACCTGTCCGATGATATGCCATACGAAAACAAAACTATGGTTGATTACAGTTCAGATGAAATTTCAACAGAAGAGGCAAGAGAACTTATTAAAGCCGTAAATGATGCCTTAAAAACTGACGAATATGAATTTTTTGGCGGAATAAGCTATCGTCACCTTCTTGTTTGGCACAACAAGGAAAACAACTTTGAACTTACTCCTCCACACGATATTTCAGAAAGAAAAATCACAGAATATCTTCCAAAGGATGAAATACTTCTCACCTTAATGAAGAAAAGCTATGACATATTGAAAGACCATCCTATAAACAAAAAAAGAGAAGAAAGAGGCCAAAGACCAGCAAACTCAATCTGGATATGGGGAAACGGAACAAAGCCTGCCCTTGATACATATATAGAAAAGTTTAAACTCAAAGGTGCAGTTGTTTCCGCAGTTGACCTAATCAGGGGAATTGGAGTTTGTGCAGACCTTGATGTTATTGAGGTTCCCGGTGCAACAGGAAATGTTCACACAAATTTTGACGGGAAGGCAGAAGCATCAATAAACGCTTTAAAAAATGGAGCTGACTTTGTTTATGTCCATCTCGAAGCTGCAGACGAGGCAGGACACAGACACGAAATAGATAACAAAGTTAAGGCAATTGAACTTATTGATAAAAAAATTGTTGCCCCGATTTTAGAATATTTAGAAAAATCGGAAGAAGATTTTTCAATTCTTATTATGCCTGACCATCCAACACCTCTTGATATAAGAACTCACACAAGAAATCCTGTTCCATACATAATATATAAAAGTTATGAAAACAATAAAGAAACAAATCTTAGCTACACAGAAAAAAATGCAGAAACAACTGGAATTGTTGTTAAAGAAGGATACAAGATTATAGAAAAACTTTTTAATTAATAAAAGGAGAGAGCATTATGCAATATGAAAAATATATTAAATTTGCAGTTGTAACAGTTTTAATTGCTAGTTTAATCTTGCTCTTGCCTATTTTTATTAAACTGTTTTTGCCCTTTATCCTTGCTTTTTTAGTTGCATTTCCCTGTCAAAAACTTATTAATCTTCTAAATAAAAAATTTAAGATTAACAGGGGAATATCGTCAGCTCTTATTGTAACGGGTATTGTTGCTTTAGTATCATGGATACTTGTTCTTATCTTTTCTCAAATTTTTGAACAGATAAAGGACTTTGTCCAGAATTTATCTTCAACAATTGATATATTAAAAAATGCGTCAGGAAATATAGCAAACAAATTCAACGAATACTATATTGGTTTTTCTCCAAAAATCAAAGAGCTTATAGACACTTTTTCAAAGCAGTTATCACAGTCTATGTTTGATAATATAACTCCTTTCACAACCGGTGCTATTTCTCTTGCAAAAAAATTCGCCGTATCCCTTCCTGATATTGCAGTGTTCTTCTTTATGTTTCTTCTCTCAACGTTTTTTATTACAAAAGATTACACATTACTTGTTAACTTTTTCAACGAAAACTGTCCTGAGAAAATAAAGAAAATACTAAACTCCTTTAAATCAACCGCATTTTCCGCATTTTTAACATATCTAAGGGCTCAACTTATATTAATGAGCATAACCTTTACGATTACAACTATTGCTCTCTGGATTTTAGGCGCTGATTACCCTCTTGTTATGGGGCTCATAATCGGTTTTGTTGATGCTCTTCCATTCTTTGGAACCGCAATAATTCTTATCCCCTGGGCAATCATCTCTTTTGTAATGGGGAATTATTTCTTCGCAGGAGGATTGCTTGTTGTTCAGGTTATAGCATTTGTTACAAGACAGCTTTTAGAACCTAAAGTTATAAGTGCTCAGATAGGACTTCATCCGCTTGTTACACTGGTCAGCATTTATCTTGGACTAAATATTTTTGGTATCGGCGGAATTATTATCGGTCCCGTTACTGCCTTGTTCCTTACTAATGCATACGTTGCGTATAAAACAAACAACAAGGAAAATATATAAAAAAAACCCTGAAAGAAAAATCTTTCAGGGCTTTTTTTATCTTATATAATTTGTTGAAATCTTTTCTTCAGGAACAGGTGGGAAAATACCATTATTTTTTCCTGTTTCAATACATTTAAGAAGCCATGCCATATTCTTTCCAAGCATACGCATTGTTTGCATTCCCTCTTCGTCCTTTTTCACCTCTAAAGGTGTGTTTCCGTGAACCATATTCCAATACTGAGAAGACACAAGTGGCATATTTCTTATTGTAAAATACTTGTTAAGCTGGTCAAAAGCGGCAGTTGCCCCGCCTCTTCTGCAGGACACAATTGATGCTCCGGGTTTATATGCAAGATGCTTACAAGACATAAATAGTCTGTCCATAAAGCTTGTTGCCATTCCTGATGCAGATGCAAAATGAACAGGAGAACCAATAATCAGTCCATCTGCTTCTTTCATTTTCTCAGAAGCTAAATTAACTGCATCCTCGTCGCCAAACACACATTTGCCGATTTTCTTACAGGCTCCGCAGCCCATACAACCTTTTAAAGTTTTCCCAACATAAAGAATTTCACTTTCAACGCCTTCACAGTTTAAAGCATTTTGTATTTCACAAAGAGCTGTGTAGGTACAACCCTTTTCTTTAGGACTTGCATTAATCAATAAAACCTTCATTATAATCCTCCATATAAGACACTTTTTCTATATTTTAATCTCTACATTAAGCTTTGTCAATGACATATGTATAAAAAATCCATTTTTGTAAATAATTTAAGTATATTATTAGTTCAAGAGGTGTTTTTATGCTGTCCAATAACACAAGGAAAGTTTATATTGTAAATGATTTTAAATCGGATAATATTGAACAGGTAATTTTTATTTTAAAAACCAACAGAAAAAATAGCAGTACCGACATTGCAACCGAGGCTCAATCCATTATAAATAATTATGCAAAAAGAATAAACGGATATTCTTCATCAGGTAATATAATTGCTAAAAAAGAAAAAAAATCTTTCGGCTTTCTGAAATTTATAGGAATTTTTTCAGCAATTTCGATTTTTACCTACTTGCTTTTTTCTTATATAAACGGATAAATATAATCCACAGTAGCTTACTGTGGATTATATTTATTTTTTAGGCAACTAATAATCCCGTCTCTTATTCCGCTATCTGAAATTATAAGCTTGGTAGCACAAACTTTTCTGGCTGTTGCAAGAAAGGGAATTAGCCCTCCTATGATAATATCACCTCTTGCTTCTCCTATCCCCTCAAGTGAGCATCTTTCTTCAACCGTCATTAACCTTAGCTTATCAAACAAATCATAAACCCGTTCCGTATTAATAGACAATCCATTTTTAAATTCATTTCCTGACACAAAACTTTCAGCTTTTCCAACAGCACGAATACATCCTCCAAGTCCGATAATCGGAAGATTATTAAACTTTTCAAGCCATAAAAGTTTATCCGTTTCTTGAATGAAAATTTCCAAGGCATTATCTATCTTATTTTCTGTTTCTCCTTTTAGATATTGCTCCGTTATACTTCTTGACCCCATAGGAATGCTTATATAATCAGATAATTTTCTGTTTTTAACTCCAATTATTTCTGTACTTCCTCCACCGATATCCATTATAAGAAAATCTTCTTCATCTGTGTTTTCAAGAACACCAAAATAGTCATACTCAGCCTCTTTATCTCCATCAATGACTTCTATACAAAGTCCCGTCTTTTCCTCTATGTAATTTAAAAACATATCTTTGTTTTTAGCTTTTCTTACTGCGGCTGTTGCAACAGAATAGATTTTTTCACAACCATAGCTTTCTGCAATTTGCTTAAACTCAAGAAGAGCTTTTTCTGCCCTTAAAATTGCAGGCTCTTTAAGCATCATATCATCATTCATATTTTCGCTAAGCTTAATAACATTCCTTTTCATAAAGATAGTTTCAAAACCATCTCCTGAAATATCTGCAATACTCATTCTAACCGAATTTGAACCTAAATCAACAACTGCAACTAATTTCATATATAAACCCCCTTAAAATTCAGGACAAAAAACGGGCGAATTATCGCCCGTTTAAAACATATTAACCCGGAGGCCAACCAAGTAGTCTCCCTGCAAGGACATGAAAATGAATGTGACCAACTGTCTGCCCGCCGTTTTCACCGCAATTATTTACAATTCTATAGCCTTCCTTATCAAACCCTTGTTCTTTCGCAAGTCTCGCTATAACAGCGAAAATATGACCTATAACAGAAGCGTTATCATCACTTATTTCATTTGCTGATGATATGTGTTCTTTAGTAATAACAATTATATGCTTTGGTGCCTGAGGGTCAATGTCCAAAAAGGCATAAACTTTTTCATCTTCATATACCTTTGTGCTTGGTATTTCACCTGAAGCTATTTTACAGAATAAACAGTCTGACATAAAATCACTCCTTACTTAATAAGTTCTTTAACCTTTTCAAGAGCCTCTTTAATCTTAGAGGCATCCTTTCCGCCTGCCTGAGCACTATCCGGCTTTCCGCCGCCACCACCACCGGTGATTTTTGCTACTTCTCTTATGATATTTCCAGCATGTGCTCCCTTTGAAACAGCTTCCTTTGTTGCCATTGCAACAAGGTTAACTTTATCATCTACTGATGAAGCAAGAACTATAACTGCACACTCAAACTTATTCTTAATATTGTCTCCTGCAGTTCTGAGTGCATTCATATCAAGCCCGTTATCAAGGCGAACAGCAACAACCTTAATACCATTAACCTCTTCAACATTGTCTAATGCTTCATCAAGCTTACTGTTTGCAAGCTTTGCTTTTAGGCTTTCAAGTTCTCTCTTGATATTCTTGTTCTCATCAACAAGACTCTGTGCCTTTGTTTCAACCTCATGAACACTTGACTTAATTGTTTCAGCTATATTATATACAGTATTTTGTGCATTGTTAAGAAGTTCAAGAACTCCGCTGCCTGTAACCGCTTCAATTCTTCTTACACCTGCAGCAACGCCGTTTTCTGATACAATCTTAAAAAGTCCTGCCTGAGCAGTATTTGAAAGATGTGTACCGCCGCAAAATTCAACCGAATAGTCTCCCATCGAAACAACTCTTACAACCTCACCATACTTCTCGCCGAACTGTGCTGTTGCACCCAGCTTTTTGGCTTCATCAATATTAAGTTCCTGTACTGTTATGGGCATTGCATCCAAAATTGCGGCATTTACCGCACTTTCAACCGCCTTGATTTCATCAGCTGTCATTGCCTCAAAGTGTGAAAAGTCAAATCTGAGGCGTTTGGCCGTTACTTCAGAACCTGCCTGAGCAACATGAGTGCCAAGAACATCCTTAAGCGCCTTGTGCAAAAGATGTGTTGTTGAGTGGTTGCGGCAAATAGCCATTCTGTTGGTCTTACATACTGAAAGAGTTGCCACATCTCCCTTTGAAAGTGAGCCATCCTCAACCTTTACAATATGAAAATACACATTATCGCCGTTCTTTTTGGTGTCAACAACAGTTGCTTTGCCGCTTTTTGCGACAATCAAGCCGATATCTCCTGCCTGACCGCCCATTTCAGCATAGAACGGTGATTTCTTTACAACCACAACACCCTCTTCGCCAGCACCGATAGCATCAACCTCGCCACCCTCTGAAACAATAGCAACTATTTCGCTTTCAACCGTCAGGTCGTTGTAGCCTACAAATTCTGTTGCATCAGCTTTGATATTTACAGCACTGTCATCATCCCAGCTTGAACCATCCTTGCGGTTTGCCCTTGCAGTTTCCTTTTGTAATTTCAGCTGTGCATCAAAGCCTGCTCTGTCAACCGTGAGACCTTGTTCCTCGCAAATTTCAATAGTTAAGTCAATAGGGAAGCCGTAAGTGTCATTCAATTTGAATGCATCTTCGCCTGAAAGCTCAGTCTTGCCACTATTCTTGGTGTCTTCAATATAGGTATTTAAAATCGCAAGACCGCCTTCAATTGTCTTTGAAAACTTTTCTTCCTCAATTCTGATAATTTTTTTGATATAATCTCTCTTTTCGTCAAGCTCAGGATACCCTTGCTTTGATTCATCAATAACGGTATCTGCCACAGTATAAAGGAACTCACCTTTAACTCCGAGAAGTCTGCCGTGACGCGCCGCACGTCTTAAAAGTCGTCTTAACACATAACCGCGACCCTCATTTGACGGAATAACACCATCAGATACCATCATAACTGTGCTTCTGATATGGTCGGTAATTACACGAAGAGAAATGTCAGTCTTTTCGTCATCTTTATAATTAACACCTGCAATACGTGAAATGTGCTTCATTGTACTTTGAACGGTGTCAACTTCAAAAAGGTTATTTACACCCTGCATAATGCAAGCAAGTCTTTCAAGACCCATCCCTGTATCAATATTGGGGTTTGCAAGACGGTTATAGTTTCCGTCCTCGTCCTTGTCGAACTGAGTGAACACAAGGTTCCAGACCTCCATAAAGCGGTCACAGTCGCAACCAAGCTTACAGTCAGGCTTTCCACAGCTATGTTCAATACCTCGGTCAACGTGGATTTCAGAACATGGACCACAAGGACCTGTCCCATGTTCCCAGAAGTTGTCCTCCTTGCCCATTTTAACAACACGTTCAGGACTTACACCTATCTCGTTTATCCAGATGTCTCTTGCTTCATCATCTTCCTCATATACGGTAACCCAGAGAACTTCCTCGGGTATTTCCATAACCTTTGTTAGAAATTCCCAACCCCAGCTAATTGCTTCATGCTTGAAGTAATCTCCAAATGAAAAGTTGCCCAGCATCTCAAAAAATGTGCCGTGTCTTGCGGTTTTACCAACACACTCAATATCAGGTGTGCGGATACATTTCTGACAGGTGGTTACACGCTTTCTTGGCGGTATCTCGGCACCTGTAAACCATTTTTTCATAGGAGCCATACCCGAGTTGATAAGAAGCAGACTGGCATCGTTTTTTGGAACAAGTGAAAAGCTGTCCAGCCTCAAACAACCTTTTGATTCAA
The DNA here is from genome assembly GCA_045537065.1 of Clostridia bacterium. Lineage (GTDB taxonomy): Bacteria > Bacillota > Clostridia > Monoglobales > Monoglobaceae > RGIG8709. The sequence goes on from JAZSOT010000038.1 coordinate 39,239, forward strand.
AAAAGCTAAGAAACTTTTCACGAATTTCGTTTAATCCTAAATTTTGCATTATATATTTCACTCCATTTTTCTTTAGATAATAGTATTACTAATTACTTTCACCGCTATCACTGGGTGTATTATTTTCTGAAGCTCCGTCCTCTATAACAATATTTTCAACATGAGTTCCATCCGGATTATACTCAGAATACATTTCACTCTCTTCACCTTCTTCAACATGGGTCAGTGTGCAAACTGATGTTGGTTTATTATTTTTCGAGAACCAGAAGCTTACTATACTTTCCTCAGGACAGTTTTCGCCTTTTAACTTTCCGCTCTCGGAACAATAAGACATTGAAACTATTCCTTTGGGTGCACTTATTTGTTTACCGCCAAGTCCTGAATGAATTTCTGCCATAACCTTTCTCCACACAGGAATACACGGGTTACCGCTTACGGGAATGGTTTTTGGTATATCATAGCCATACCACGCAGCACAAACATAATAAGGTGTAAACCCAACAAACCATCTGTCGTTGTTTGAATCTGTTGTACCTGTTTTACCGCCTGTGAATATAGATGATGAAAATGCTGCTCCACCGCCTGTTCCGCTTTGAACAACCTCTCTCAGCATTTGTGCCATAATATAGGCTGTTTCTTCTGACAAAGCAATAGATGTGTTTTCATCGTTTGACAATATAATATTTCCGCTTGAATCCTCAACCTTTGTATAAGTAATCGGTGAAGAATAAAGACCTCTGTTTGCAAAAGGAGTATAAGCGGCAGCAAGCTTTGTTAATGAAATTCCGTCTGTCAATCCGCCAAGTGCAAGCTGTGAAAGACCTATATCTGAATAAACCTTTCCATCTCCCCTTTTCTCATTCTTAACAAGCGTATCAACTTTAAGCTTATAATACATATGATTGAAAGCGACATTTGCACCTAAATCCTCTAAAACTTGAACAGGCACTGTATTTAATGATTTTTTAAGTGCATATCGCATAGAAACAGGCCCTTTAAACGTTCTGTCATAGTTTTGCGGTTTCCACTCTCCGTATTCGAGTGGCTTGTCCTGATAAATATCTGCCGCATTTATAATTCCGTTTTCAATAGCAGGAGCATAAACTGCTATCGGTTTTATAGTTGACCCCGGCTGTCTCAGGGTGCCACTGGCTCGGTTTAGAATAAGGTTTCCCATCTTTTGTCCGACTCCGCCAACAATTCCTTTAATCCCACCAGTTACAGGGTCTATAACAACCATTGCTGATTGTGCACCTTTTTCTCCGCCAGAGTTTGGGAAGTTATCAGAATTTGTGTAAACAGTTTCAATAGCCCTTTGAACTTTCGGACTATAGGTTGAATAAATCTTAAGTCCTCCTGTGTATATCATCTTTGATGCAAGGGCTTCTGTGTATCCGTTTTTCATCAAATCCCTTTTTATATCTGATATAACCTGATCAACAAAATAAGAATTTATTCTGCCGCTTTCGGTTAGGCTTACATTCTCATTGTTAAAATCAAGCTTATAAGCTATAGCCTCATCATACTCTTCCTGAGTAATTTTCTTAAGCTCAAGCATTTTCGAGAGAACAAGTTCCTGCTTTTCCTTATTCTTTTCAGGATTTAAAAGTGGGTCATAAAGTGTTGGATACTGCGTTATTCCAGCAATAGATGCACACTCTGCGAGATTTAGCTCGCTTACATCCTTTCCAAAGAATGTCCTTGATGCAGTCTGCACACCGTTACACCCTTGAGAAAGATATATTGAGTTTAAATAAAGCTCAAGTATCTGGTCTTTACTAAGCTGTTTTTCAAGATTAATAGCTCTTGAAATTTCTTGAATTTTTCTGGCTGCAGTCTTTTGATTCTGCTTTGTTATATTTTTTATAAGCTGTTGTGTTATTGTGCTTCCGCCAAATGTTGTTGGCTTATTTGTTACTTTATTTATAACATAAACAAAAAACGCCTTTGTTGTTCTTTGAATATCAAAACCCTTATGTTCATAAAAACGCTCATCTTCAATGGAAACAATCGCTTTTTGCATATTTTCAGGTATATCTTCAATATCAACCCATACTCTGTTTTCTTCTGATGAAAGATTAATAAGAGACTTTTCTTCCCCCGTGTCTTCATCAACATAATATATTTGCGAAGAATAGTTCATAGTAAGTGCATCAATATTAAGATCATCATTATTTCCGAAAATTCCAAAAACAGAACCAAGCATAATTAAACAAATAATAAAGACACCAATGATGGTTGTAAATAAAAATATTTTTGTAAATATTTTAAGATACGGATTCATTGATTATGTCCTCCTTTTTACAGCACCACATACTATATATTGATACTGCA
>JAZSOT010000023.1:0-3434 GCA_045537065.1 Clostridia bacterium
TATTTTACCTTTCAACCTAACCTGTGCTCGTCCTGACATTACCGCATCCACGGTTATAAACTGCAACTCGCTCACTCGGATTCCTGTGGCACATATCGTCTGCATGATGAGGTATAGGCGTTCGTTCTTTTTGCTCTTTGCCGCTTTAAGAAGTCTTTCATACTCAGCCTTGGTAAGCTCCTTTTCACTCTGGCAGAAGATTTGCCGTTGCACTTTTAAGTTTTTAACCTTCAGGTCGTATCTTTCAATGTAATTGAAGTATCCGTTGAGGGAAGACAATACAGAGTTCACACTTGCCGGAGCATACTGTTGTGTCAACATATTTTTATATTCAAGCACAAGTGTTTTTGTAAGTTCATTGCCCTCTGTCCAATTTACAAATGCGGTGATGTCACGGATATATTTTTCGATAGTGACAGAGCATTTTTCTTCTTCAATTAAATGATTTTTATAGTTTTCAATAGTGCGTTTAGTAATTTGATTCATGTTTCAACAACTCCTTTTCAAATATTATATACCGAATAAATTTTTCGAATACAGTTTTGAAAATTTGTTGTCAATGTTTCAGTATATAATTCAAAAGGCGATTGCACATTCGTTAATCGAAATGCAATCGCCTTAAGTCATTTGTATGCTTTGCCATATTTTTTCACCTCCTGCGAGACAAAGCATACCACAGAAGAGAGAGGAAGTCTACGAAGGAATGAGAACTGCTTAGCTGATTTTGTTCAACAAGTGCATTCCCAATTGAATAAATTTTCATTCAACCTCGTTGATGATTCACTCAAATTTCATAACCAATTCCGTTACGATTTCACAGAATACAATTTCATTTTGAGAACCAATGCCGAGGACATCATCAAAAAAATCAAGACACCTTGCAGGTAATACGAAAAATATTTTGCTATCCTGCACGAAACCGACAGAAAATTTTTCAGAGAGGTCGCAGGTCATTCGCAAAAAAATATTTATACAGATGGGTTTGTCTTCGAAATTTTTTCAAGAGAGTGAGCACCCCTTTGTGAAATATATCCTTGCAGAGCGAGACCTGTTAGCGATTCCGTTGCAATAATTTTTTGAGAGATAGGGTACCCATTTTGGAGATTTTTCTTACAGAATGTGCGGCCTATTAGTGATTCCATTGCTACAAATTAACGAGAGAGGTCGTGACCTCTTCGGCAAAAATAATTTCAAAATCAATTCTGCTTTCGATTTTTGTTGCGGAATCATAGCAGACAGACTCTATACTCACTCGATTGGGAGAGGGTGATGACAGAATAATATTTGGTAACCCTTTTAGCACAAAAAATTTCACGGATAATTTCATCAAAATTTCCGATACCGCAAAATACACCACTTTTATTCCCATTTCATCGGCACTTACGGGCACCTCGACACCAAATCAGCACCAGACCCCTTGAAACAGCACCACTCCCGAACGGCACTGCCGGTCGGTGTTTAACCGCATTGGTGTCGGACTCCGACACCAATGCCTTTTCCTGCTTCATTTTATTCCGTTCGTTTTTCGGTCATTTTGGTGCCTGTACTGTTGTTTTTTGATGTCTGTCTTCATTATCCCCAATATCTCAAATCGGTTTTAAGGTCTTAACTCGCCCGAACACTGCGTGATTTTTGTGACTAACTTTCTTGGGTAGGGTAAATACCTTACCGCAGATTTTGTTTCTCAAAAACCATCGTACACAGCGTTGTGTTTGGCTCATAATTGTTTTTCTTCCAATTATCATTGGCAGATATGCCGTATGGGAGAGACATAACTTATTCAGGCAGTGCAATTCCACTTGGCAAAAATAAATTCATTCTATTCCGCTAAGCTGCCGATTGATTCTACCCGAATTAAAATTATAATTTCATACAGTAATTTAGCAAGAGAATTTTACTGCAAATTCAAAAACTCTTTTCTTTGGTTAATGTATAATAAATTTTAATACGGGGGAACTGCAATTCTTGAAACAGAAAATAATTCTATGCAGACTCTCTCGGATGCTTTTTGTTATATTCTTCAAGTATCCTTTTTGCATTTTCCCGAGCTAAGTCTTCCTGAAATTTTTTCATCTGTTGTTGATGAAAATAATCAACCGCATCCTGTATAGGTCGGATTGTATATTTCAGGTTACCATTTTGCTTCTTGCCATTTTTCAAAATTACTTCTGTCGGTTCAGTATAGATAAGGCACTTTTCTTCAAGCTCTCTTACATATTTAGCAACTGTAGTTTTGCTTTCTATTTTAAGAGCCTTACCAATAGTTCTGTAACTCGGATAGCACTGATAAGTTTTTCTGTCCTCAATATACATGAGATAAAAATATATTGCCAATGCAGTTGTATTCAAATCCAACTGCATAATCTGGTTTGGCATAACAAATTGATTACTCAATTTGTATTGGTTGTTTAAATAATATTTCATATTGCTCCTCCTTCTGGTAAATAAAAAAGCCGTATCATTTCGATACGACTTATACCTTGTGTTAACTTTATAGCCTTTTTGAGCAAAAGAAAAAGTACTGCTATTTTTCAATAACTGTACTTATTTCTCTCTCAATCGGCTTTTTCCGTAAACATCCTTTTGAGAAGCACACCTAGCAGAGCTTTTTACTGTTTATTTTATTATTTCAGCTTTTTTGATTACAATAGGAGTTTTTGGTGTTGCTTCTTCGCCCATAACATTAATTTCTCTCTCTACGTTCAAAAAACCTTTAACCGTGTTCATTCCGCTCACAACCTTGCCGAATGCCGCATAGTTTCTGTCAAGGAAGCTTGCATCGCCGTAACAGATAAAGAACTGTGAGCTTGCACTGTTAGGAATAGAGCTTCTTGCCATTGATATTACACCTTCTGTGTGAGAAAGGGTATTTCCCTCAAATCCGTTTGACGAAAATTCACCAAGGATATAATTTTCAGAACCGCCTGTTCCGTCACCATTTGGGTCTCCGCCCTGTGCCATAAAGTCTTCAACAACTCTGTGGAATGTCAAGCCATTATAAAAACCGCTCTTAACAAGACTTACAAAGTTTGCAACCGTCTGCGGTGCATACTGCGGATAAAGTTCAACAACAAAATTCTTTCCGCCCTCCATTGTAAATCTAACCTTTACGTTTTTGTCAGGAATTTCTTCGTCTGTATATGTTTTGAGCTTGGCTTCATATTCAGCCAAAACTTTATTATATTCTTCTTCCTGTTTTGCAGTTTGCTCAACAATATATTTGTCTATGAAATCATTCATTCTTGAAACAATAACAACCGCTTCAGCTCTTGAGCCTGTTGAATTTGGCTTAAATCTGCTATTATGGTCACCTTTTATAATTCCGTTTTCGGCAGTTAATTTTACATAATCTGTTATATTAAGAGCCTCAACTTCAGAATTATCAGAAAATGCAAGTTCGCTTGAAGGAGTTAACCCTACCATATTTTTCAGCA
>JAZSOT010000032.1:0-1752 GCA_045537065.1 Clostridia bacterium
CGTAGTTGTAAAGGTTAAATGGTAAAACTCCCGTTCCTGTACCTATATCAAGCCAAGATGAGTTTTCAATACCAATACCAAGATTATATAATTTTTCGTAAAGAGCTTTCGGATAAATATCTCTGAACTTTGCATATTCTACAGAGGTTTTTCCAAAATCAAATTCGTTTCCGTGGTCTATATTTTTGAATTTCAATTTCATCACTCCAAATGCATTTTATAGAACTTTGCTTTGAAGGTTTGTGTGCCGTCAAAGGTGCTGTATTCTCCGTAGTGGTCGAATACAAGACCACACTTTTCCATAACTCTGCCCGAAGCAGGGTTATCAACAGCGTGGCTTGCAACAAAGTCCTTTATGCCATATTTTTCATTAGCAAATTCAATCATTCGTTTTGTAGCCTCGGTAGTTAAGCCTTTATTCCAATAATCAGAACGGATGTTGTATCCGAAGCCCCAAGCACCCGGCTCCTTTTTATCGGGACCGATGCTACAGCTACCAATTAAAAGGTTACTCTCTTTGAGCACAATTCCCCAGTGACAATTCTTGTCCTTGGGTATTATTACGTTTATCCAATACAAAACCTCATCTGTGTTTTTATAAAGGTTATACGGCATAAACTTATTAACCTTTTCATCGCTGAGCCACACGAAGGCTGTATCTGCATCCTTTGGTGTAATAGGACGCAGAATCAATCTTTCTGTTTCGAGAATTGGTGTTGTTTTTATGTATTTTATCTGTTTGAGTTTTTGAATTATATTCATTTCGTACTCCTTTCTTATGTCTCTATTGCTATGAACGGAACAGTCATTTCTTCCTCTGTAAGACCTGCATGAACACCGACGAATTCGTGTTCCTCTCTTGCTGTAAACAATGTTTTTTCAGTTGTTGCTATAGCAAGAAAATCCCCAACAAAATCATAGGTTCTCGGGTGAGCTTTACCATAACCTAAAATATTTTCAGAGAATACCTCTTCTTTTGTCATAAGTCTGAAGGAATCACCGAAAAGACGGTTGAATTCCTTTTGGAAATCATCCTGTAAGCCATTTTTTACAAATAAGCTCATAGCTCTGCCGGGCTCAATAGACGGTGGAATTTTCAGCATTGAATAAAGCTCGGGGTAATCTTCAAGAAATAAGTTCACGCTGTCACACAGTCCGTGGTCTGCTGTAATGATTATAAGTGAATCCTTTAACTTACTGCAAAGCTTTTCTATCTCACTATTGATATGCAAAATCTCTTTGTGTGCTTCAGGGCTTGTTACTCCGTGACCGTGCATTGCTCCGTCAGGCTGATGCCAATATGCGTAGATATATTTCTTCTTTCTCTTTTTGGAAAGCTTATAAATGGTTTTGCAAATATCTTCAACACTTTTGATACGGTATTTTGAAAAGAATGCTACACAGTACGCAGACCTTCTGCCCTTTACTGCTTCAATCCTTTGCATAACATTTTTGTAAGGAATATATTTGTGAGCCACATTGTATTTTGCGGCAGGCTCACCATTTCTCTGTAAAGTGTTTTTGAAAACTGCAACGTTTTCGCCTATTTCTTCAAAATACAAGTCCCAGCCGAGCCACCCACATTCTAAAGGTGAGTAACCACTCAAAATAGATGTGGTTGCAGCAACTGTTGTTGATGGGAAAACGGAAGATATATCGGTTATATAATGCTTTCTCAAAAAGTCATTTTCTTTGAGGTGGTAGTTAAGTGCCGAAGTTCCCAAACCGTCAAAAAGAATTACTATAATATTT
>JAZSOT010000030.1:0-1667 GCA_045537065.1 Clostridia bacterium
ATTGAAAATGTGGATAAAATGATTCATTGCGGCGACTACAAAAGGGGGTATGCTTTTTACATTTGCGAACATTGTTCTCACTTTATGGTTTCTCCATTCAGGTGCAGAAGTCGTTTTTGTACCTCTTGCGGTAACCTCTACTCCAGAAAACGTTCCACCGCTATGTCTTTTAAGCTTATTCGCACTTCTCACAGACACTGTGTTTTTACTATTCCTGAAGAATTAAGAATATTTTTCAGAAAAGATCGCTCTCTGCTGAATCTCCTCTTTAAAGCTGCCGCAGATTCTATCTTCTTTATGTTTAAAAAACTTAACAAATCCGAGAATTTTACTCCCGGTTTTGTTTGTGTGCTTCACACCTTCGGTCGTTCTCTTCAATGGAATCCTCATATTCATATGCTTATTTCTGAAGGTGCTTCCGGTAACTTCTCCGTTTGGCGCGTTGTTAAACATTTTCATTATGAACTTCTTCGTAAATCTTTTCGCTTAACTTTATTAAACTATCTTGAAGCTCATTTCGGTAAATCTTTTAAAAAAGTTAAATCCTATATATACAAGCATTGTCCTAATGGCTTCTATGTTTATGCCAAGCCCACTCTTGCTAACAATCAGGATGTTTTAAAGTACATAGGAAGATACCTCGGCAGACCTGTTATCGCCACTTCCAGAATTGATAATTACGATGGTGAAAATGTTACCTTCCACTACAATCGTCACGAAGACAATCAACTAATTACAGAAACAGTTCCTGCTGTTGATTTCATTAAAAAGTTAATTATTCATATTCCTGAAAAACACTTCAAGATGATTCGCTATTACGGTATTTATGCTAAACACCATAAACATAAAGATAAATTACATTTATTTATTCCAAAAGAAAAAAGACGTTTCCATATTCTTTGCAATTTATGGAGAACGTCTATTTTCCGGTCATTTCATTTTGACCCGCTCTTGTGCAAGTGTGGTCATAAAATGACTCTTTTTCAAATCTGCCTTGACGGCACTCCGTTTTTTGAAAAATCTAAATCTTGGGGTAATTCTTCTTAATACTTTAACCAACCTCATAAAACCTCAATACATCAACTTTCAATTAACGGATAAATCAAAAATTGAATAACTATTTCCGAGGTTCGCACTACCTCTTTTTGTTATGTCATTTTTGACTTGCTTTCTATTATATCATACTTTTTCAAAAAATGCAAATTCCTATACGGTAAAAAAACAAGGACTCCGAATGGAGTCCTTGCTAAATCTTTGGATTTAATTTTAATTAAGCACCGAAGATATCTGTGTAGTTAACTGTCTTAACATAGTCAACTGCTGTTGTTCCCTTATCACCATCTTCTGAGAAGAATGCACTAACAGTTGTTGTTACAACATTTTCTACTTCATAAGCTGTAACTTCGATTTCCGGTCTTGTATATTTTTTCATGTTATTAGCCCTCCTATAATTACTCAAGTATAGATTACTCAGCTACAACGTCTGCAACTGTGATTGTAACATCTTTAGGAACCTGCATGATGTTAAGACCAAACACTGTAACTGCATCGATTGCTGTTTCACTATTGTAAAGTTCTACTTCTACCGGTTCAGCAACTATACCGTCGCTAAGCATAACTGAAAGCTTATTGAATGTTACACCTTCAATTGTTGTAGCCTTAACACC
>JAZSOT010000071.1:0-57492 GCA_045537065.1 Clostridia bacterium
GTTATCTTTCTCATCATTCATTACCTCCAAGTATTTTTCTATAACATTTAGCATCATTTCTGCAGATAGCCAGCACATAAAATGCATTGCAATTTCCTTATGTGCATATGTGCCACCATTCTTACCTTGCCTTGAAACAATTCCGATAGAATTGGTTTCTCTTATCCATATTTTCGGTGTTAAAATGTTCAATCTCAGTTGAATGGAAAGAAACTTTTCATTATGTTTATTCTCCCATAAGGAAAGAAAATCAACTGTGCCTGTATCTCTTAACCACCTTTGAATAGTGTAACCAGTTGATTTTTGAGACTTACTTTTCGCCAATTCTGTTAAAGAAATATATCCAGGGTTCAACTCTGCTAAATCGTTATTTGTCTTTCTATTCTTATTTCTAAACTCAATACCTGGATTCTGAATTCTGTTATATCTCCAGACTTCAAATTCATTATACAGATTTTCTAATACTTCGTTATACACCTCCTCCGTTATAATTTCATTCTCCAATAGTGGCTTCATATACTGCTCTTTTGCAATAATATACCGAAGCTGATTTTGAATTGCAGATTTGTTCATAGATAATTCTCCTTTCGTGTTTATAATTGAATTATATAACAAACCTGCAATTCCATCTTTAAACTAACTTCTAATGTATCTGCATCGTGCTTCCTTTTCTATGGAAGCTTCAACAAACTTTTCGAAAGTAATAATGTGTGCCAAATACTTTTTATTGTTTATAGTTTTATCAATAACATCTCTTGTCCACTTATCTTTTCCTGAAGGAGATTTAATTCCCATTCTGTGTAATTCCGCCTGAATATTCTGCAAGCTGTGACCATTGATAGCCATGTCATAAATCATTCTAACAACATTAGCTTCATCATCTTTAATATAAACATATCCTTTTTCATCTCTCCCAAACCCGTATCAAATTCTACCGAATAGTCTTGATTCATACAATCCAAATTTCATCATTTTTAATTTCCTCCTTAAAATTTTTAAAATATAAAAAGCACATCTTGATTTCACTCAAAATGTGCTCATAATTTATAGTATTAAATTTTAAAACATCACTATTATGATGTTATGAATATCTTGTTTTCCGTTGAGCTTTCAATTCTTATTGTTCATTCTGTATATTCTTAAGCAGAATTGCTGTAAATTTTGCATATAAAAAGAGACAAACATCATTATAACTATGTTATAAAAAGCGTATGTCTCTTTTGGAGCTGTTGAGCAGACTTGAACTGCCGACCTCATCCTTACCAAGGATGCACTCTACCGACTGAGCTACAACAGCAAATTTGCTTTGATTTTATAATTAAAATCAAAGCAAATTGGCGATCCGGATGGGGCTCGAACCCACGACCTCCAGCGTGACAGGCTGGCATTCTAACCAACTGAACTACCGGACCACTTAACTTAGTCAGTATAACATAAGCAAGGAAAAAAGTCAATAGTTTTTTTTAATTTAGGATATACACAGAAAAGCTTAAATATGCGGCAAATAAAAGCCACAAGAGATATGGAATGTTCATAATTCCTGCTATTTTTCTACAAGAGGAAAATTCCCTTATTAATAGAATGGTTGATAAAATCAGTAATATTATCCACACAAATGCCGCAAGATATGCTCTTAAATTGAAAAATATTATTGACCAGAAGAAATTAAGCACAAGGTTTAAAATATATACTCTTGTGTTTATTTCACTGTTGCAACCCTCTTGATTTTTAACAAGGTAATAAGACGTGCCAAGAAGAATATAAAGAATTGTCCACACTATGGGAAAAAGGGATGCAGGCGGAGAAAGCGGCGGTTTGTTGACAGATTCAAAAAGCCTGAAGTTATCTCCCACAATAAGGGCGGAAAGTCCGCCTATTAAAAGAGGAACTGCCGCGTTTATTATCAGCGGTATAATTTTTATTTTTTTCATAAAAAATCACCTCATTGATTTTTATGAGAAAATTAACGAATATAGAATTAAAATTTAAGGAAAACTAAAAAAAAGAAAGGGTGAAGATTTTTGCTTACAATTTTGATACGGACAATTGTTATGTATATTGTGGTTGTTCTTGCCCTGAGACTTATGGGAAAAAAACAGCTCAGCGACTTTGAACCCTCCGAGCTTGTTGTTACCATTATGATTTCTGAAATTGCCGCCCAGCCTATTCAGGACAACGCCCAGCCACTTTTATCAAGCGTTATCGTTATTATTCTGCTTTTGATTTTTGAAGTTATTCTTTCCTTTATTGCATTTAAAAGTCCCAAAACACGAAAAATCCTATATGGGACACCAAGCGTTTTCTTTGAAAAGGGAAAGCTTAATATTTCCGAAATGGAAAGGCAGCGTTTCAGTGTGACAGACCTTATGGAAGCTATCAGAAACAACGGAAACTCAAGTCTTTCAGAGGTTGATTATGTTATAATGGAAACGAATGGAGATATAAGCGTTATCCCGTCCAGCCTTTACCGGCCTGTTACACCCAAGGACTTAAATCTAAATCCGGAAGAGGACTTTGTCTCTTATATTATAATTGACGGGGGAAAGGTTTATGAAGATAATCTTAAAAATCTGGGATTTGATGAAAACTGGCTTATGAAACAGCTGAAAAAAGAAAAAATAAATTCCATAAAGGATGTTTTTTATTTTTCAGCAAACAAAAATGGAGAAACCTTTCTTATGAAAAAGGAGTAAACAATGAAAAAGTTCATCATCTCAATAATACTATTTTTTACCCTTACGGGCCTTATTATAACCCATTCCGTTGTTATGCTGGATTTCGGCAAAGAGGTAAGAACGCTTGCTGATACCATAAAGGAGTCAGCTCAGGCTGATGAGTGGGAAAAGGTTGAAAAAGATATGAAAAAGTTTGAAAAGCTTTGGGAAGACAGACGTTTTTGGGCTTCCATAACCTTAAAAACCCCCTTGATAGAGGAAATAGACATTTCTATAGAGCAGAGCATTGTTTATGCCAGAAACAAGGCAAAACCCGATTTCTTAGGCGAATTCATAATGCTCAAACAGCTCATAGAACACATTCCTCATCAGGAAGGTTTTCACATTGAAGAAATTTTATAGATTTTTTATTTCGTGGGTTTGTTTTAAGTCTTTTGCGCTTTTTTGGTTTTCAGTGTTTATGATTTCTCTTATTCTGTCTTCTGCCAGTTCAATTTCCTTTAAAAACTCTTCTGCAGAAATTCGCACTGCACCTCCGCCAAAAATAATAATCTGTTCTAAACGGTCGGAGGTTGCAACCTTAACTGAATAATTTTTTAGAAGCTCTTTTGACGTTTTCTCAATATAACTGTCCGCAGTTTCCGCTTCTTTGGTATAAACAACACTGATATTCCCCTGTTTTTCAACAGAACCCATACCGCCCCGCACCTTATACGCATCAAAAACCACAATAATTTCCGCATTCTGCATTTCATAATAATTGGAAAGTCTCTGCACCAAAAGATTTTTTGCAAAATCCAAATCATCAGCTGTGGCATTTTCAAGTTCATACCACGAAAAGATTATATTATAGCCATCAACCAAAAGATATTCACCCTGAACTTTTTTCTCTTTAGGATGATAAGCTTTATATTTGCTTATTTGAGCCGAACTTAATTTCTTCGGCTTTATTTCGTTATAATTTTTTCTTTGAATTTTGCCATAGGTTCTTTCAAAAATTTCTATAAGCTCGTCATCGGTTGCGGTTATTTTTTTATATTCTCTTTGGCGAACCGATGCGAGACATTCCTTCTTTTCTGTCCTTTTCTCAATATGCATATAATTTTCTGCCTCATCCCATCTCACTAAGAAACCTGCCCCGTGGGAACAGAAAACAGAATCCGCAGTATTTTCTGTGTCCGCATCAAAGTTATATCCGATTTCTTCAATAACTTCCTCCTGATTTACGCACTCTTCATAGCCAGACAAATTAAAAGAAATCTTACCTGCCCCGTGGGTGAATGACACAATTTCCTTTGGATAGCTCATAAGCTTCCTAACTGGGGCCTCGCCTTTTAAAATAGAAAACTCCCCTGACAATTCGGGTGCAGAAAATCTTCCCCCCATATTTTGAACATCTGTCATAACCCTGCCGATATTTTCGGAGGGCACCTGAATACGAAAGCTATACCAAGGCTCAAGAAGAACACTTTCTCCGCACTTTAGCCCGTGCCTTACTGCACGATAGGTCGCCTGACGAAAATCACCGCCCTCTGTGTGCTTTTGGTGTGCTCTTCCTGCAATAAGAGTTATTTTTAAATCGGTTATAGGTGAGCCTGTGAGCACACCCAAATGAGTTTTTTCCTCCAGATGGGTGATGATAAGTCTTTGCCAGTTTTTATCAAGCTCGTCCTCAGGGCAGTCTGTCTTGAAAATAAGACCGCTTCCTCTTTTTTGCGGCTCCAGCAAAAGCTGAACCTCTGCATAATGACGTAGAGGCTCATAATGTCCCATACCGATAGATTTTTCTTTTAGGGTTTCCTTATATATTATTCCGCTTTCCTCAAATGAGACCTCCATTCCAAATCTATCTAAAATAATTTTTTTCAAAACCTCGGACTGCACCTCTCCCATAAGCTGAATGTGTACCTGACAAAGCATTGGATTCCATTCAATGCAAAGAGACGAATCCTCCTCTTCAAGCTTTTTAAGATTTCTAACAGCTATATTCACATCAACATTTTCAGGGAGATTTATCCTATAAGAAAAGACAGGCTGAAATATTTTCCCGATTTCGGATGTTTCAAAGCCAAAGCCATCCCCCGCTGAAAGTGAGGTTATCCCTGTTAAGGTGCAGATTTCTCCTGCAGATATTTCCTGAACATTTGAATACTTCGCCCCAGAATAAAGCCTTATCTCATTTATTTTTTCTTGTGTCTCACCGATTTGCTCTTTAACCTTTAATTTTCCGCCTGTGAGTTTTATATGGGTTAGTCTTTGACCTTTTTCATCTTCCGAAATTTTAAAGACCTTTCCTCCAAGCTCAGCTGGATATACAGTTTCAAGGGTATATTCTTCTATCCCTGAAAGTAATTCACAAACGCCCTGATTTTTAAGGGCAGAGCCAAAAAAGCAAGGAAAAATATTTCGCACCTTTATTTCGCTTTTAATATTCTCTATTGAAACATCACCTTTTTCAAGATATTCTTCCATTAGCTTTTCACTGCACATTGCAATATTTTCAAAAAAATCGGATGCCTTGTCATTTGTAAAGTCAATGCACATATCCCCAAATCGTTCCCTTAGCTTATCAAAAACTGATGCTTTATCAACATCCATATCCATTTTGTTTACAAAAATAAAAACAGGAACTCTGTAGTGAGAAAGCACATCAAAAAGAGACTCTGTGTGGCTTTGAACACCGTCCAGACCGCTTATAACCAAAACAGCATAGTCAAGCACGCTGAGGACCCTTTCTGTTTCTGCAGAAAAATCCACATGTCCCGGAGTGTCGAGTAGGGTTATTTTCATATCCGAAAATACCATTCTTGCCTCTTTTGAAAATATGGTTATTCCCCGCTCTTTCTCTATTTTATTTGTATCAAGAAAAGCATTCTTATGGTCAACTCTGCCAAGAGCTCTTATTTCATTACAGCTATAAAGCATAGCCTCTGAAAGAGTTGTTTTGCCCGAATCAACATGGGCAAGAATGCCAAGATTTAAGTTTTTCATTTTTTCACCAATTTTTTATTATTAACTAAAATTATAAAAGGGATTATTAAAAACAATGTTTTTAATATCCCTTTATCCTATCCCCCTTTTAAAGTTCTGTTCCGCCTTCCCACAATTCAACCTCTGAAATATCGGTTTCATCATCCCAGGCAACCGCACAGCCACCGCATTCGACTTTAACAAGCTTAAAAAAGGCTTCATCTTTTAACTTTTCATATACAGGAAATTGTTTTAACAATTGTTTTATATCATATTGCTTTGTTATGCCATTTTCAAATTGAACTATTAAATTCATATTCGTATCAGGAATAACATTTGTAACTCTTACAGATAGTCCCATTATAAGTCTCCTTTACAAAATTTATTCAAGCGGCGGTAATTTTTTTAAAGTTTTAGTATCCCACATTTTCATTATATCATCAACATATTGATTTGCCCATTCTTTAACCAAAGCCTGCGCCTTTAACGGTAAATCACCCTCTATCATATTTAATGTTGAGATTTCAAATGTTCCGTTATACTCTCCATAAATAGCATGGAATTGTGGTGGATTATGTTCACGGGTAAAAAATATTTTAATAATTATTCCATAAAATCTAGCTATCTCCGGCATACTAATACTCCTATAAATTAATATAAATTCTTTCAATTAAATTATACTGTCTGTTAATATATTTGTCAATATGTTTTTTGTGTCAATAAAAAGGCATAAAAAAACTGCCGGTCATACGACCGGCAGTCTAAATTGTTTAATTAACTTTTAATTAAGCAATAGCATTTATTGCATCAGCAGCAGTTTTTGCTTCGTCAGCAGCAGCTTTTGCAGCGTCAGCAGCAGTTGCAGCAGCATCAGCAGCAGCTTCAGCATCAGCAGCAGCATCTACATCATATGCGCTATCCATAGCAACAGCAGCATCGGCTTTAGCAACAGCATCAGCAGCTTTAGCAGCAGCATCAGCAATAGCAGCATCAGCTTCAGTAGCTTTAGCAACAGCATCAGCAGCAGCAGTTACAGCATCAGCAGCAGCAGTTTTGTATGCAGCAAGTGCTGTATTTACAGCATCAGCATCACCTGAACCAACAAGAACTTCTTCTGCAGCATCATAAGTAGCTTTTGCATCTTCGTAAGCAGTTTTTGCAGCAGCGATAGCAGCAACCTTAGTTTCAGCAGCAGTTACAGCAGCTTCAGCAGCAGCAACCTTAGTTTCAGCAGTTGTTACAGCAGTTTCAGCAGCAGTTACAGCAGTGTCAGCAGCAGCTTTTGCAGCAGTGATATCTGCCTGTGTATCTAATACAACAGTTGAATCTTTTTTGTAGTCATTAACAAATGTCTTAATGATAACAACATCTTCAACGCGGTTCTTATATTTTCTTACGAATACATAATCAGCATATGCTTCTCTGTCTGCGTTAGAGATAACTTTTTCATCCCAAGTAAAGTTGCTTGCTGAACCTTTTCTGATTCTGTTAGCCTTTAAAGCTGGTTCAATTACATATACATTTTCAGCATTTTCTAATCTATATGAAGAACCACCGATTGTAACAGTCTTTGTACCTTTTGTGAATGCTGTTGCATAACCGAATGCAAAGTCTTCATCCACACCTTCGTTACCAGTCTGAGCAACTACATCATCAATAATACCTGCTTCATCTCTGATACCATCTGAGAAGTCAACAGCATATTTAATGCTTGTGATTAAGCCAGCGCTTGAAACGTTAATCTTAACGATATCACCTTCTGTTAAAGAAGCATCGTAAGCATCCCCTGTTGTGTAAACGTTTTCTTTAAGTTCGCCATCAGCATAGTAGCTTAAGATATTAACCTGTTCATAGTTGTCATTTTTACCTTCAGCAACGTCTGTGATAACAGCAATGCTTGAAGATGCAGCAGTTGCACCATAGCCTGTTGTTATAACAAGGATATTACCTGTTTCACCCTTTGGATCGAGATATACACGACCTGTGTAGTATTCTTTATCAGCAAGGTCTGAAAGTGTACCCATTACGCAGCTTGATGTGTTAATCTTGTAGTATTTATCGCCATCACCAAGATTAATTGGATCTTTAATCATATTGTTGTTTCCTGTGATGTAAGAAGAAGCAGGAGCCTGATATCCATCTGCAGCGTTAGCATCATATGCATTTGTTGTGAGTAGGAATACTGTTGCATTTTCATCAAGGATAGTTCCGCCGATTGCATAGTTATCTGCATCGTAAGCACCGCTTACAGCACCCTTATCTTCAAGCTTTTCTATGTTGTAATCAGCCTGATAAATAGCATTGATTTCGCCATTTGAATTTACAGTGTATTTAACAATTCTTGACTGATTATTCATAATAGCTGTAGCAAGAGCAGCATCATCAGCGTCATAATTTGTAGAAGTAGTTGTTACATAGAACTTAACTTTTGTAGCACAGTCAAATGTTTCAACGCCGTTAGCTGTGATCATCTTAGCCTGAACAACACCTGACATGCTTCCAGCAGCAGGAGCTGCAGCATAAAGAACGTAACCATAGTTACCAGCTGTTCCGCCAGCTACAGTTGCATCTTCAACGAAAGCAGCAATCTTACCATATTTGTCAATATAGAAGATACCAGCATCGCCTACCTGAAGAGAAGCTGCTTTGTAGTTACCAAGAGCAACATCATACTTTTTGCCGTCAATTGTGTATTTAGCACCGTTAGCAGATGTATCTGATGAAGCTGTTGCTGTGATAGCACCAGAAACAGTTGAGTTAATAACTTCAGCTGTAATATAAGCTGCATCGTTATCAGCAGCAACGATTGTTAATACATCCCATTCTTTAAGGTCAGCTAAAGAAATCTTTTCGCCATCTTTATAGAATTCATATAATTCATCATCTACATCTTCATAAACAACTAATGAATCAATTGTGTTTGTTGTTGCAAGAACTGCAGCTTCTTTGAACACAACTTCGTTTTCGTTAACTTCTTCAACAACAGCTGTTGCACCAAGTTCAACGAAGATTACATCGTAACCGTTTGTTGAATTGTTGTCGATAAGTGTAACTTTACCGCCGTACTGGCAGTTAGGTGTAACGTAAGCAGATTCGTTACCGAGTACATCAGTAAGAGTCTTTCCACCAACATTGTTGAATACAACGGCAGCACCATCAACGATTAATTCTGTTGCTTTGCTATCTGTTGCATTCTTTAAATATTTAACTTTACCAGCATTGCTGATACCTGCAAACTGGTCAACTGTGAATTCAACTTTCTTGTTTGATGTTGAATCAAGAGCAGCAGATACAACGATAAATTCATCGATGTTTTTGTCTTCAACAGCGTAAAGAACAACTCTCTGACCAAGGAAATCAGCGATATCTGATTCGCCAACTAAGAAAGTAAATGGTTCTTCGCTGCCATTTTCTAATTCTGTAATTGTCTTATCTTCGTAAGCATCAAAAGCATCATTTGTTGAATCATATGAATCAACGATCTTAACTTTAACTATTTCTTCTTCGTCAAGTTCAAGAGCTTTTGAATCATCATTAATAGCTGTTGTTTTGTTTTCAACAACAACACCTTTGATTTTAACAACACCAAGGTTTTCACTCATAAGAGTTTTGTATGGTTTGCTATCATCACTGCCGTCATATACAGCATATTCAACTTCACCGTTTGTGTTCCAAGCGTATGGAGCCATGATTGGTGTGTCGATACCATTGTAAAGAAGCTGAGCAATTGTGCCTCTGTTTGCTTCTGAACCAACAACTGCATTAGAAACACCGCCTGTTAAGCCGTATCTTGTAGCAGCAGCAAGATAACCTGTTGGGTATCCGCCGTTTGTTGTTGCGAAGTATTCAAAACCAAGAGTTCTCATGATCATTGTAACAGCCTGTTCATATTTAACAGTGTCGTCTGGTCCGAATGTACCATCGCCATAGCCGTTAACAATTTTCTGGTTTGCAGCATATGCTACATAACCTGAAGCCCAGTGGCTTGAAGGAACGTCTGTGAACGCTGTGTTTGTCTGAGCTTTAGCTGTTTCACCATAGCCCTGAATACGAGCGATTAAAGCAGCCATTTCAGCTCTTGTTACAGATTTTTCTGGACCATATGTTCCATCTTCGTAACCTGTAACGATACCAAGTTTACTTAATGATTCTACCGCTGTGCTGTATGCGCTGTCTTCAGCAACATCTGTGTAGGTAGCACCTAACGCAACTGTGCTTAATACCATAGCAAGTACAGCAACTAAAGCGATTACTTTTTTGAGATTTTTCATTCTCAAATCCTCCTTATAAATATAAATTTTTAATTTTTTTCAAACTGAAAAAATTTCGCCGACATAAGGTTTTATCGGCTGTCAACAGCTTACAGATATACCTATTCACCATTGACTATATGCATTATAACATTAAATATTCTCATATGTCAACATTAATTTGAAAATGTAACATATTTGTAATACTTTTAACAAAATATCGTCATATTTTGATGCATTTTGTAAATATCTTACATATATATTGTGGTTTTACCTGTTTTAAACAACAATTTTGTCGAAATAAAGTTTTTATTCCAAATTATAGTCTAAAACAGGTTTCTTCCTTATATATAATATATATTATTTATTATCCAGTGCACTCTTTACAAATTCTCTAAAAAGCGGGTGAGGTCTATTTGGTCTTGATTTAAATTCAGGATGGAACTGAACTGTAACAAAATACGGATGGTCTTTAACCTCTAAGATTTCAACCTGCTTTCCTTCACCTGCTATACCAGCGAACACAAGGCCTGCATCTTTGAGCTTATCTTTATAAGCATTGTTAAATTCATATCTGTTACAATGACGTTCTCTTATATTGGTTTCGCCATATGCTTCATATGATTTTGTGCCTTTTTCTATAACAACGGGGTATCCTCCAAGTCGGGTTGCACCGCCGATAGCCGCCAAATCTTTCTGGTCAGGCATAAGGTCAATAATCGGATAAGTTGTGCCCTTATCATATTCTGAACTGTTTGCACCTGAAAGCTTTGCAACATTTCTTGCATATTCAACTGCTGCAAGCTGCATTCCCTGACAGATACCGAAGAACGGAACTTTGTTTTCTCTCGCATATTTAATTGCACATAGCTCGCCCTCGGGACTTCCGTCACCAAAGGTATCAGGAACAATAATTCCGTTTGCATCGCATAAAAGCTCTTTCACATTTTCTTCTGTTATACCTGCTGAATCTATCCATGAAAAATCAATTTCAGCACCAAATTCATATCCACTGTGACGAAGAGCTTCCGCAACGCTTATATAAGCATCGTGGAGACCAACATATTTGCCAACCAATGCAATTTTAACTTTCTTATCAAGACTTTTTACCTTTTTTATAATTCCCTTCCATTCAGTGAGGTCGGGAGCAGGGCAATCAATACCGAGTCTTTTGCATACTATATCAGAAATATTCTGTTCTTCAAGCATAATCGGAACATCATAGATAGTTTCACAATCGAGATTTTCAATAACATTTTCTGCAGGAATATTACAGAAAAGCCCTATCTTTCCGCGAACATCCTCACCAAGAGGAACTTCACTTCTGCAGATAATCATATCAGGCTGAATACCAAGTCCCAAAAGTCCTTTAACACTGTGCTGTGTTGGTTTTGACTTAAGCTCCCCTGATGCTCTTAAATAAGGAACCAATGTTACGTGAATATACATACTGTTTCCTCTGCCAACATCACCTGAAACCTGTCTGATAGCCTCTAAAAATGGCTGGCTTTCAATATCACCAACTGTTCCGCCGATTTCTGTGATAACAACATCAACATTATCTTCCATACCAACGGCAAAAACTTTTTCTTTTATCTCATTTGTAATATGAGGGATAACCTGAACAGTACCGCCCTGGTAGTCGCCTCTTCTTTCCTTGGTGATAACCGACCAATACAGCTTACCTGTTGTCATACTGCTGTTTCTGGTCAGGCTTTCGTCAATAAATCTTTCGTAATGTCCAAGGTCAAGGTCTGTTTCTGCACCATCCTCAGTAACAAAAACTTCACCGTGCTGATAGGGACTCATCATTCCCGGGTCAACATTTATATAAGGGTCAAACTTCTGAATTCTGACTCTTAAGCCTCTTGCTTTCAGCAATCTGCCAAGACACGCAGCAGTTATCCCTTTGCCTATGCCGGACACTACACCGCCTGTAACAAATATATACTTTACAGCCATTTTACACCCTCCATCCTATATTTTAGAAAACTACTTTTTTGAAAAACATAAATTTTATTTTAATACATCCTGTTTAATATGTCAAGTATATTTGAGCAATTATTTTTGATTTTTTAAATTCTGTTATACAGTGAATAAAGCTTTGCATATTTACCGTCTTTTTCAATAAGCTCCTGATGGGTTCCTTCCTCTTCTATCCCATTTTCTGTCAGAAACAAAATTCTATCCGCATTCTTTATGGTTGTGAGTCTGTGGGCTATTATAAATGCAGTCCTTCCTTTGGCTAATCTTTCAAGAGACCTTTGAACTATAAGCTCGCTTTCGTTATCAAGCGCTGAGGTTGCCTCGTCCAATATTATAATGGAAGGGTTTTTTAAAAACATTCTTGCAATTGATATTCTTTGCTTTTGTCCTCCCGAAAGCTTAAGTCCTCTTTCTCCCACATAGGAATTATAACCATCTTTTAACTCTTCTATAAATTCGTGGGCACCTGCTGCCTTTGCAGCCTCGATAACCTCTTCCCGTGTTGCATCAGGCCTGCCATACAGAATATTTTCATAAACCGTTCCCGAAAACAAATAAACATCCTGCTGAACAACACCGATATTTTGTCTCAGGGATGACATTGTTACATCCCTTATATCTTTTCCGTCTATCAATATTCTGCCTGATAAACAATCATAAAACCTCGGAATAAGATTGCAGAGAGTTGTTTTTCCTCCACCCGAGGGGCCAACAATCGCAATACTTTCTCCGCTTTTTACATCTATGTTTATATCCCTCAAAACCTCATTTGAGCCTTTTTCATATTTGAAGCATATATTTTCAATTTTTATATCACCCTTAACATCCGAAAGGTCCTTTGCTCCCTCTTCATCTATTATTTCGGGCTTTATTTCCATTATCTCATAAAACCTTTCAATACCCGTCATACCCCTTTGGAACTGCTCGCTGAATTCCACAATTTTTCTGACAGATGTAATAAGAGTCTGTATATATAATAGGTAGGTAATCAAATCAGTTGGTGAAATTTTTCCCTTAATCATAAACACCGAGCCGATAGTTATTACCCCTATATTCAAAATACCGTCGCTGAGTCTTGTGGTGGACTGGAAAAGCGCCATATACTTATATGACTTTTTCTTTGTTTCATAAAACTCCTTGTTGCCTTTTCCAAGTTTTTCCTTTTCTCTCTCTTCTGCAGCAAAGCTTTTCACAACCCTTATACCAAGGAGGGTGTCTTCAAGGTTTGCATTAAGCTCTCCGATTTTAACTCTTTGCTCTTTGAATGCACCTTTCATTTTCTTTCTTAAAACTGCCGCAGAAACCGCCATAAGAGGCAGAAGTAAAAACAAAATTAGTGTTAAGCTTTTGTTTATTGGAAACAGAATACAGAAAGAGCCTATTATTTTAATAGACGCAATAAATAGCTCCTCTGGACAATGGTGGGCAAACTCGGTTATATCAAAAAGGTCACTTGTTACCCTTGACATTATCTGTCCTACTTTCGCCTCGTCATAGTAATTATTTGAAAGCGTCATAAGGTGGGAAAACATATCCCGTCTCATATCAGTTTCAAGCATTGCACCCATAACGTGCCCCATATTCGCCATATAATAATTGGCAAGAGTATCTACAATTCTGAGAAACAGATAAAAAGCACCGAGTCTTAAAACCGTCCCAAGCATAAGTGCTGTTCCGCTTGAAAGTGCCGTTTCTGTTATATAACGGACGATAAGGGGAAAAATAAGCTCGCACAAGGTGGAAAGAACTGCACACAAAAGGTCTGCCACAACTATAAAAACATATGGCTTATAATACTTAACAAACTTTCTGAACATATTTTCCTCCTTAGCTTATTATATATAGGAAGCTATTCAACCTCTTTTACAGAAACAATCTCTCCTGTTGTTTCTGCATACTTGCTTGCAACAACAAAATTCGAGCCTGTGCATATGGCTTTATTTTCCTTTGTGTAATAGCCTGCCTCATTCGAGCTTCCGTCAACTCTCACTGTCAAATAAACATCATATCTCTCAGGAACTTCTGACTGCACCATTGTTCCGTCCATCTTTTCCTGTTCCTCATAGCAGGGCATAATTTCGCTTGATATTATTTCGCCCATATACTCTTTGGTTTTGGCATCATACAAAGGTCCGCCGTTTTCCAGAGCCTTTGCAGACCCCTCACGGACCTTTTCAACTTTCATTCCATATTCTATAGTGCTGTATTTCACTTCAACCTTTTCGTTGCCCTGAATAAATCTTGTGTAGATGCCGAATGCCGCAACCACAATCAAAATAACAGCGAGAATATCAATTATACTAACTTTACCGAAAAACTTTCCTTCTTTATTTATAAACATACCGCATCCTCCTAATCAACGATTTCAAGTGAGGTCACAAAGCCGAAACCCGCAAAGCCTTTTCCTTTTACTGCTGTTTCGCATCCAACCTTTATAACCGCTTTGCCCTCTGCAAGTATATCCTTTTCGGTTTCTGTGCCCTCCGATTCAAGAATAACGGTTATATCGTATTCACCGGGAATTTCCGCAAGGTGTGCCTTTCCTGTTCTCATATTCGTTGTGAGCTTTTTCGCAGGTTCAGCATAAACATCCTTAACATAAGCTTTTGCTCTTTCTTTTTCACTTACAAAGCAGGCAGCACCTGTTTCCTTAGCTTCCATAAATGCATCCAGAACAACCTGAGATTTTTTTGTAAGCTCAATGCCGTATCTCATAGTAATGTTTCCTGAATTTCCCGCAGAGCTTGTGCCTTTTAAACCTCCAAGAACGGTTATACAGACAAACACCGCTCCCACAACACATAAAACAATAATCAGGTCAATTAAATTAAACTTTATTTTCTTCATTTACTTAATCTCCTTATATACATTTTCTATATTTCTTGCATAAACCTCTGCGGTGAACTTTTCATTATAAATTCTTTCGCAGCTTTTCTGCATTTTTTCATAAAGCTCTTTGTTTTCAAGAAGCAGACAAAGTTTTTCCGCCATAGCCTCTGCATCGTGGGTAGGAACTAAAAATCCGTTTTCCCCATCCTTTATAACTCCGGGATTTCCTCCGTAATTTGTGACAACTGCAGGGACCTTGAGACTCATTCCCTCCAAAAGAGCAAGACTCGTTGCCTCTGTTCCGAATGAACAGTTTGCCTGAATATCGGTTATGTTAAGAATTTCCGAAACATCTTTCACAAAGCCAAGCATCAAAACTTTATCCGAAAGATTTTCTCTTTCTATCTGTGCTTTTATTTCTGCCTCCATATCTCCTGTTCCGGCAATTAAAAATTTTGCTTTTACGCCTTTTTCTTTCACAAGCTTTGCAGCATCCACCAAATACCTATGGCCTTTTACTACATTTAATCTTGCAAGTATGGAAACAACCTTTTCGTCATCTTTAACACCATACTTTTCCTTAAGCTTTATTTTCTCCTCAGGCGAAACTTTTGAAAGAGGCTCAACTCCGTTCAAAAGAACGGTTATTTTCCTCTCGTCAACCCCTGTTGCAGTTAGGTTATCCTTTGCCGCCTCGGCAACTGCAATAATTTTGTCTGCAGTCTGATTATTTGCAAGCCCTGAAAGAAATTTACCTATACCCTTTGAAAGCTTAGGTGACGGTTCAAACACACTGTGTCTTGTATATACCACCTTACATCCCGAAAGCTTTGCCGCAATTTTTGCTGACATACTTGCATGGGCGTGAACAATATCAGGCTTTTCCTTTCTAAATATACTGATAAGCTCACGTATAGCTTTTATATCAAAGGACTTATCTTTCATTGAATTTATTCTGAAAACACTGACTCCTTTTTCCTCCATAAGGGGCCCAAGCAGACTTCCATCAGGAACTACGCAGGATACATCAAAATTTTCTCTGTCAAAGAATTTTAAATAAGTGAGAATGCACTTTCCCGCTCCGCCGATATTAGTGTCGGAGGACACCTGCATAACCTTTATCATTTATCTTCCCCTCCTGTCAGCTTTTCAATATGGTCTCTCTGTGCATATAACGAGGACACTCCCGCACCAAGCATAAGCCAGAATATCATAAACACTCTATAGTTATAGAAGCAGTTATCAAAAACCCCTTGGAGCAAAAATCCTGCAACTGCCGCTCCAATGGAAACTATCATTGTTGAAACCTCGGATTTTCTTCCTGCAAGGTTATGAATTTTTGAAAGCTCCTTGAAGAACATCAAAAGGATAATGGCAAAAACCACAATTCCCACTATGCCTGTTTCAACCATTAACTGAAGGAACATATTATGAGCATGGGGAGCTACAACTCCGTTATACGAATAAAATGGATAAACTCTTGTGAAAGCCTGCGTTCCCATACCTATTCCCGAAATCCAGAAATCCTTTAAAAGAAGAAACGTTCCAAGCCATATATAAACCCTGTAGGATGTTGATGAGTCCTTCATATCGCCTATACTTAAAAATCTGTTGACGATGCTTTCTGGAAGTATAAACGGAATAACGGGAATGGCTATAAGCAACAGCCCCCAGAGTTTTCCTGCAACCAAGGTTACAAAAATCGCTGCAGAAAGCATAAGTCCTATCCAGCATCCCCTTGAGAACGTTAGGATAAGTGCAAGGAACAACACCCCTGAAATGCCAAGATAGAAAATCTTTGAAAGCATATTCTTCTTTGTCCACATAAGACCGATAGCAACAGGGAGCATAAGAAGAATATATTCACCAAGAACATTGGGGTTTTCCAATGTGGAATATATTCTCATTTTTATATCGGTGAACATTTCCTCATCCATCCACGCTTGATTTATGTCCCAACCAAATACATACTGCATTATACCGTAGGCACATACCAAAAACGCAGAAAGAGAAAGTATTGTCAAAAAGTCAAAGAACTGCTTTTTTGTTTTAAGAGTGTTTATAACCACAAAATAAAATCCCATAAACACCGCATATATCGCCCATATTTCAAGGCTTTTCTTCATTGTGAATGAGAAAATTCCCGCCACAAGATAAATAACTATCATAAGCATAACAAAAAATTCGCATTTTCCAAATTTCCATGTGAATTTTTTTGAGGTTACAGCCTTAACCACAAGGGAAAATCCCGTGAAAAGACACATTGCAGCAAGAGGAATAGTTGGAATGATGGGGGCTAAAAGTGCTGTTAAAAACACGCCAACCTCTGTTTTATAAAGCACTAAAAATGCATATAAGAATCCGCACAAAAGAAGTATTCCGTAAATCGGGCCTAAAAATATGCTGGCAAGGCCTGATAAAAGTCCAAAGAATACTGCGCAGGAAAGTCTTGCACTTTTTCCGCACTTGGTTACATAATAAAAATCATATGAAAATGTAGTTCCAAGAAAGCTTTCCACAATTTTCAAAAGAAATGAACCTTTTAAGTAATCCGTAACATTAATTGGTGCAATTGTCATCAGTATGGCAACAAGCAAAAGCACAAAGGAAGTTACTATTTTGCCGCCAACACACATATTATAAATAATATTAACGCCAAGACTTGTGGCAAAAAGAGTACCGATAAATCTTAAATTAAGCGCAAGAAAATTGTGTAAAAGATACTTGCAGGTCCTAATAAGAAAGCTGTTTTCTTTCTGATGTGTCAGCTTTTCAAAGTTTCTTTCCCTGATTTTATCAAGAACTGTAAATGGAAGTCTTAAAAGTTTTCCAAAAAAAGATTTCTCTATAAAATCTTCCTCAAAATGCCCCTCCTTGAACCATCTCACAATAAGACTTCTTCCAAAAAGACCTGATATATATGAGTAAATTCCCGAAAGTGCCTTATACAAAAAACTGTTTTTTATAACGCTATTAAAAAACATCATCCACAGGGAATAAAAATATCCGTTATTCATCAGCTTTTATCCTCCTTATAAACATACACTCATCAACCCTGAACACAAAGCCTGCCCCAATATAAACCACCAGTGCAGCAAGAGAGCTGACTGAAAGTTTCAAAAGCGTGATAATCATACCACCTGCAAAAAGTTCGTCAATTTTTCCGTAAACAAAGCCCGAAACAACCGCTGAAAGGCACGCTGCCGCCAAGGTTTTTAAAAGATTTACAACAAATGAAGTGTCAATAATTCCTTTTTTTCTTTTGTTTATCATAACAAGGAGCAAAGCTCCTATAGAAACAGAGCTTACGGCACTTGCAAGAGCAAGACCGCCTACCCCCATTTTAAATACCTTTACAAAGATAAAGGCTCCCAGAAAATTCACAAACACTCCGAAAACAGAAGAGAGCATCGGTGTTTTTCCGTCTCTTAAAGCATAGAAGCTTTTATTTAAAATCTCGCACACTGCATAGGCAACCATTCCGAATGAATAATAAAAAAGTGCCGTCGCCGTGAGATTTGTGTTGCTTTCTGTGAACTCTCCTCTTTCAAACACAACCTTTATAATAGGATTTGAAAGAGAAATAAAAAGGGACGCCACAAATGAAATTATAAAAATTATAATAGAAAGGCTTGTCCTTGTCATTTTCGCAAAATCTTCGTCCCCGTCTTTAACGCCCAGCCTTGAAAGCTTGGGAAAGATAAAGTTTGTTACCGCATAGGCAAAAACGCCTACCATTATTATATAAATTTTATTTGCCCAATTAAGTCCCGAAACCGCTCCGTCTCCAAGACTTGAGCCAAAGGACATATTGATAACCGCACAAAGAGGCTGAACCCAGGAGCTTATTAGAACGGGAAGAGCAAGGCACGCTGCCTCACGAAGTCCCTCATCTCTTAAATTAAGCCTTAATGAATAGGTTATCCCTTTTTTTCTGAGGGCGGGAAGCTGAATGAAAAGCTGAAGTGCCCAAGATATAACCATTGAAATTATAACACCCTCAAGCCCGAACCTGTTTTTAAAAACTACAAGATAAAATATCATAACAGCATTTGAAACAAGGCTTATTATTGATGGAATATTAAATTCCCCGAAAGACTGCAAAAGTCCCACCATAATATAGGCAATGGCTGTGAATATTATTGACGGAAAAAGAATTCGGAGGAGATACGCCGTTTTCAAAATTTTTTCTTCCCCATATCCCGGCACCATAAGTCCCACAATATGCTTTGAAAAAATCATGCCCACAAGTGTTGCAAGTACCGCAATAATTGTTACAACATTTATAAAATTTGAGGCAAACTCCAAAGCCCTTTTCTTTCCGTCCCTCTCTAAAAACTTATTGAAAACAGGAACAAAAGTTGAAAGAATTGCAACCCCCAGTGTCATATCAAAAAACAAAAGGGGAATTTGAGTTGCCGTGTTTAATATGTCCGAATTATACCCCTGCCCGTAAATATTGGCAATAAAGGTTTCTCGAAGCAGACCTGCAAGCTTTGCAAGAAAAATAATAACAGCCATAAATCCAACTGTTCTTACCGCTTTGCCTGCTGAATTTTTTTTATCCAACAAATCACTTCCACTTTATAAAATACATATTGTAATTTTACCATAAAATGTTCAAAAAGTAAAGTATAATTTATATGTAAAAGGGGAGCTTCACTCCCCCAGATAATCATTTATCCCATTGAAGATAGCACGCGCTACCGCCCTTTGCCATGCGGGGCTGTTGAGATTTAAAGCCTCGGTGCTGTTGGTGAGATAGCCAAGCTCAACTAAAACGGCAGGCATATTCGTTCTTTTTAAAACCGCAAAGTTCGCCTGCATAACTCCTCTGTTTCGAGAGCCAAGCTCGCTTGAAACTGCATCCACTATGGACTCAGCAAGGCGTTCGGAGGCTCCTCCCAGCCTATAAACATAAGCCTCAACCCCTTGGGCATTGGGATTTTGTGAGCTGTTTGTGTGAATACTTATAAAATAATCTGCATCCCAGTTATTTGCCGTCTGGGCACGGTTTCTAAGGTCGGCGTTTTTATTCTGCAAAACATTTTCATCGCTTGTTGTTCTGTATATCCTGACAGAATATCCTGCCTCTCTTAAAAGCCTTGCAAGCTCAAGTGACACATTAAGATTAACAAACTCTTCCGTAACACCGTTTCCCACCGCTCCGGGGTCTGGTCCGCCGTGTCCGGGATCTATAAAAATTTTAGTCATTTTTCTTCTCCTTTCTCAGTATATTCTATTCCCAGACGGCATTTTTGTTAAAATATCAAGGAAAACGACAAAACATTATTTTTTTCTTATCAACTTTTATATAAATGTAAGATGCTTGTAACGTATCTGTAACAATTGTATGTTATAGTGTGTAATGTATAAAGGGACATCTCCACCCTTTTAAAGATTTTGGGATGTTATTTTAAAAATTTACTGATAGGAGGAATGCCAAAATGATAAAGATGAAGTTTTTATCCAGGGCTGTTTCAGCTTTAGTTTCTGTTATTCTTATATTAAGCTTATCAGCTTTTGCATCTCCTGATACAGTTTCACCATACGAGGAAGGCAACGCAACAGACCTTATTGCTGTTACAAAGCCAGAAGGACAAAAAGATTCTACATTTGACAGTACATACATAATTTCCGGCTACGGAAAAGAGAATACGGTTATTACATTATACTGGCACAATATGGCAGATGATATGTATCAGAAGATATACAACAAGGTTGAATACACAGAGGCAGACGGCACAGTTACTGCAAAATACGAAGAAGCTACCGTTACTATCGGTGCATCAGGGCTTTTTATGAACACAGTTGAGCCTGCCGAGGGGGATAACAATATCCTTGTGAGAGCAGAAAACGGTGAAAATGTCCAATATATCAAGCTTTCAATAACAAGATACAAACGTAACCTTTTGGGTATTATAAAAGCTTTGACAGACTAGTTTTAAAAAGTAAGGGTATTTCATAAAAATGAAATACCTTTTTTCTTAGTCCGAAGATAATCGGGGGAGAAAAATGCACAAAAAAAATTTTAAAGAAAAAAGAATTAAAGAGCAAAAGCTTAAAAGAAAAAGAACCGAATTTATTAAATCGGTTTTTATTGCTTTGCTCTTTTTTAATTTGGTTATGCTTCTATATTCCATAAGCAAAGAGGGATTATTTTTAAAGGAAAAGGCAACCCTCACCGCCGAATCTGGCACAACCCTTGCAAATGACAACTCGGAGGCAGTTAACCTTTATTTCAGCTATGCTGCTCCTGAATATATTCTTTTAAACACAGAAACAGGCAGAGACATTTTCTACACTGACACTGACACATACTTAAAGTCGCAGAAAATTTTGCAGGATGTTGACCGCAGTCTTTTCTCATCAACCGTAAAATTTGAAAAAGGGGAAGATATTTTCACCGACATAAAAGACCGAAATCTTATTTATATCTCCTACCCCTATCACCGTTTTCCAAAGCTTGCGGGGCAAATGTTTGAAAACCCCTCGTCAAAGCTTTCGGAGGTTATTTCCTCATTTAAAAAGCTTATTCTTCTTCCTGCCGAAAAAGAGGAAGACGGTATTATTGCTTACATAAAAGATGAAAAGACAAATGATGTTTTCAAAATGCAAACCTCAGTTCCATCATCAGGACTTTACAAGCTTTTAGATTCTGTTAAAAGACTTGATGACAAGCTTTGCACTTTTTCATACGAGCTTAATTTAAACTCTCTTAAAGAAAATACTATAAACAAAAAGGTTTCAACCTATTTAAGACCTGACATTATCATTCCTTCTAAGGCTCAGTATTTACCAAATATAACAATGTCTCCCCCCGAGGACCTTGAAAAGCTTAAGCTTGGATTTACAAAAGAGGGAATTTCCGCGAAAATTTTAAGTTCATTTGACTTTAAGGACAGCTACACAAGACAATATGTAAATAGTGACAACACTCTTGTCTGCGTAAGCGATAATGCAACCTTAAAGCTTTCCCCTGACGGAATTTTAGAATATTCTGCTGTTAGCAAAAAGGGCGGGGTTAACCTTATGGGAAGCACCAAACTTTCTATTGAAAACAGTTATTTGCTCTCATTCACAGGGGTTTCAAGAATTATAAACTCTGTTATGCCTCTTGCGGACAACAACGAAAAAACCTTTAAAATCCGTCTCACAGATTTGCAGGCTGAATCCTTTGAAGTTGCAGAATACAAGTTTATGTTTGATTATTACCTGAACGGAACAAGAATAATCCCCGGACTTTATCACGCCATTGAGGCGACAACCGTTGACGGTTATTTAACATCTATGAGAATTAACCTTAAAACATTTGAAAACACCAACAAAAAATCTGCGGTGGAGCCTCTTATTTCCGCCATTGACAAGTTCTGTGCGGACAAGAAAACAGAGGGGGCAATTTCTGTTTCAGAATGCATCAGGTGCTATATACCGCAAAAAGACAACAGCACATTTTCAGCCGGCTGGCTGGTTAAATAAAAAATCGGAGAAATATTATGGATTGGTACAAAACAAAAAACATATTAATATTTATTCTTATTGTTTTGAATATCACCCTTTCTGCGGTTTTCTACCGCACCAATGCTCAGCATAAAATAGTTGAGTCGCAAAAAAGGGATGATATTGTAAGCATTCTCAGTTTAAATAACATAAAGCTTGACAAAAAGCTTATCCCTGACGCTCCCTATTCCTTTGAAAGCAGATACGTTGAGCGTGCCGGCTGGGATAACTCTTCTTTTATTATCAAGCTCCTTGGAAACAGCTATCACTATGATGAAAAAAATAACACCTATTCATCAGGGGAAAAGCTTTTGGTGGTGGATAAAGATAGCTTTACATACACAAACAAAACTCCTGAAAATCCTCCTGAGGATATGGGAGACCGCTATATAAAAGAATACTGTATAAAAGAAATGAAAAATCTTGGCATCGACTTTAAGCTTTATACCTTTGACGGGCTTAATTATAACAAAGACTCAGTGAGGGCAATTTTCACTCCTATTATTGAAGATTATAAATTTTTTGACTCTTATATTTCCTTTGAGGTGAAAAAAGAGGGTCTTTGGTCTATTGCAGGGAAAAATATTATTATGTCAAAAAACGCATCGGGCATTTCTTCAAAGGTCTTTGACATAAGCTCTGTGCTTTTATCCCTCACATCAAACCCTGATATAAACAAATCACAAATAATCAAAATAGCAAAAATTGCACTCGGCTACTACATAGGAGATATTGAGGATGGCTACAGCAACGTTCTTGCAATTCCCGTGTGGCAGATTTCAACCGAGGGCGGTGCATTTTTCTATTATGATGCAAGAAACGGAAATTATCTTGGCGGATAATTCCCGTTTTTAAAACTTAATATTAAATTTCCGGTTTAAATGCCGGCATCAATTGGAGCTTGAAAAGATTTTGCTTATGCTTTTTATCAATAAGCTCCTTTTTATTTTGGTCTTCTATTTTTCCCTCTCTTATATAAATATCAAGCTCCGCATAGGTAAAGCCCAGGTTTTCCTCATCACTTTTCCCGCAAAGCCCGTCTATTGGTGTTTTTTCAACAAGCTCACTTGGAAGTCCTAAAATATGTCCGATTTGTTTAACCTCTGTCACTGTAAGATTAGACATAGGAGAAAAATCTCCCACCGAATCCCCGTATCTTGTTGAATATCCAACCCAGTCCTCAGATAAATTACAGGTATTGCAAACTCTTCCGTTTAAGCTCTGGGACACGGCATAAAGAGTTGACATTCTCACTCTTGGAGGAATATTCTGTCTTGTCTGCGGGGTTATTTCTATTTCCTTTGGCAGATTATTAAGTATTCCGTCCACCGCATCCTTAACATTTATCTCATAATGCTTTATCCCAAGATGATTAACAAGCATATACGCCATATCTATATCGTGCTGCTCACCCTGAGGCATAAGAACACCAATAACCCTATCTTTTCCAAGAGCCAAAGCACAAAGTGCCGCCGCAACCGAGCTGTCCTTTCCCCCTGAAATTCCAACAACGGCATTACAATCAGGTCCGTTTTTTTTAAAAAAATCCCTTATCCATAAAACACATTCATTTTTCACCTTTTCTGCATCAAACATAATTTTCACCTCTTAATTTTATACATTGGGCGGAAGATTTGTTTTTAACTTTTCAAGATGCTCGTCCATGCTGACATTAACCATCTTCCACTTTCCATTATCATATGTAACAACAGTAACAGATGCATTTGTTACCCACTTAATATTTTTCATTTGTGAAAGTCCGCCTGTTTCAATAAGACTTTGCAAAGCCCTTATTGGCGTTGCGTGGGTTGCTATTGCTACGGTTTTCCCATCATTTTCTTCTGCTATTTCTGTGAGTATGCCAAGTATTCTATCTCCAAGCTCCCTCACAGTTTCGCCGCCTCCACAAACAGAATTTCCTATATCGGTGAGCCACACATTATATTCTTCAGGGTAGGTGGCTTCTATATCCTCAAATTTCACACCCTCCCATTTTCCCGCATAAATTTCACGAAGTCTTTTTTCCGCCTTGATTTCTATATTTAAAAGCCTTGAGAGAGCCTCCGCAGTTCTAAACGCACGTTTTAAATCACTTGAATATATTTTATCGACTTTATAGTTTTCAGCTATAAATTTCGCTGTAATCTCTGCCTGCATAACCCCTCTTTCCTGCAAATCGGGATTAATCTGTCCGCCAAAAACCTTGTTTCGGTTTGCCTCACTTTCTCCATGTCTTATCAAAAGTAATGTTGTCATCCTTTTCTTCCTTTCATATTATGCAAAATAATGCTCCATTACATATTTCATTACACTCTCATCATTACTGCAGATAACTTTATCTGCTACGGCTTTAAGTTCTTCGCACCCGTTTTCTGTGGCAAGTCCAAGTCCAGCCACAGTAATCATTTGTCTGTCATTGTCTCCGTCACCTATCGAGATAACATCTTTTATTTCTATATTCAGCTTACTGGCAAGAACTTTCAAAGCGCTTCCTTTCCCTGCTTCCTTTGATAAGATTTCAAGGTTTGATGCCCAGGCTGTTACCGCTTGCACATCAGGATTTGATGAAAGAATATGGGTGCAGGCATCAATATCTTCTTTATTTGCAAAGAAAACAACAAGGCTCTCAACTATCCCGCCCTGAAAATGTTTCTCAAAATTATCCTCAAGAACACAGTTCTCGGTGACAAGCCGAACAACCGTTTCATTAAGATTATAATGACATGTTTTTGACATCTTTTTCTTATCGGCATAGGTTTTGCCATCTTTATGAATTATCATAAAGGTATCAAATTTTAGCACTGTATCAAAAACAAAGCGTAGTCTTTCACCGTCTATTCCAAAAAGAATCCTCTCCCCCGTCTTTTTATCTAAAATTGCCGCTCCGTTTGAATAAATCACATATCTGACCTCAGGCAGATTAAAAATGTCTTCTATTTCACAAAGCGTTCTGCCCGTTGCAGGTACAATTATCACCCCACGCTCTGTAAGATACCTCATTGCCTGACGATTTTCCGCGCTTAGTTTAAGATTTGCTCCAAGAAGCGTGCCGTCAAGGTCTGTGGCAATCAATTTATATTTACTCATTATCTTATCTCCAAAAAATTTAAAGTGTCTGTTTTAATATTCTATGTCAAGCTTTTTATACTTATTAAAGTCCAATATATTCCCTTAACTTTTCCGCATTTCCGTCAAATAAATATCCCTCTATATTCGCATCCTTTGCCCCTTTAATATTTATTTCGCTGTCATCTATAAAAAGGCATTCTTCTCTTTTTAAATTATATTTTCCAAGTATATATTCAAAAATCTCTGCACTGGGCTTTACTATCCCTATTTCTCCTGAAAAAACCATCCCATCAAAATAGCGAAAAAGCTCCTTTATCCATTTTACCTTTTGGTAGCCTTCTCTAAAGCCTGTGCTGATATTCGATAAAATATACATTTTTTTACCGCTTTTATGTATATCATATATTAAATTCTGCATTCCCTTAACCGGTGTTAAGTTATTAATCCAGTTATCATATACCTTGCACGAAATTTCTTTTAATTCATCAGTTACACGGCTTCTGATTAGCTTTTTTACCTCTTCATCCTCAATTGTTCCTAGGTCGAGCTTATCCCAATAAAGACGGTCAAAGACAATATTTGATACACACCTTTTCATTTCATCATCAGAAACATATGGTGCCGTTAGCCTTTCTGGATAAAATTCTGCAAGAACATTTCCAAAATCAAAAAGATATGTTTTAAATTTCATATTAATCACCTTAAACATTATATACCTTTATTATCCAAAAATCAAGAAAACAAAATTATTATATACAAAATAATCTTAATGCAATACAATATAAAAACTATTATCATAGAGGAATATAGATAAAAGCAAAAAACAAAAAGTCCCTTTGGAATAGGCTTAAAACCTGTTCCAAGGGGCTTTTTTACTATGAGGATAGAGAATTAAAATATCTCCTGAGCTAGTCTTTAGTCAAGAACCAATGACGGCGCTGTGTAAACTCTTGCTGCATATTCTGCATCAAGAGAGTATAACCCTTTTGCGTCGCTGCCAAATAGTTCCATCTTCTTAATCATATCATCTGCATTCTTTTCCTCTTCAAGCTGTTCTTTTACAAACCAGTCTAAAAACTGCATTGTTCTGAAATCTTTGACTTCGTAAGCAGCACCATAAATATCATTTATCAGGCTTGTTACATACTTTTCATGTTCAAGACCTGCTTCGAGGGGGTCCATTAACTTAGAAAGCTTTTTATCCGGCTTATCAATTGCACCAAGCTCAACTTTTTCTCCGCACATCTGCAAATATTTCAGAAAAAGCATTGCATGGTCACGTTCTTCCTGTGCCTGAATCATATACCAGTTAGCAAATCCGTCGAGGCCTTGTGCTTCATAAAAAATCGAAAAATCAAGATAAAGATATGCTGAATACAACTCTTTCGTTATTTGTTCATTAAGTAATTTTGAAACCTTTGCTTCCATCTATTTAAATTTCCTTTCTAAACACAAATTTTATATTGTTGCTCCGTTCATAATTTCGGATATAATATCCAAAACCTTTTGATGACAACCGCCACACCCTGTTGAACAACTGGTTACATCCTGTACTTTTTTAAATGTGCTTAACACATCATCAAATTTTGTAAGATTATGCATTGCATCTGCAATGTCACTATAGCTTACCTGCATACAATTACACACCGTATAATTTTCTACCATTTCGCTCACCCTCTTTGTATGTAAGGACTGCCATCAGGCAGTCTACATAATTAATTCTTATTTAAAATATCTCTTTAAGAGTCCCTCTAAGCCTTTTCCGTGCCGAGCCTCGTCTCTTGCCATTTCGTGAACTGTGTCGTGAATTGCATCAAGTCCGTTTTTCTTTGCACAAACTGCTAAATCAAACTTGCCCTGAGTTGCACCGTATTCACAGTCAACTCTCCACTTTAAGTTATCCTTTGTGGTTGCTTTCATATTAGGTTCTAAGTCTTCACCTAAAAGCTCTGCAAATTTTGCAGCATGTTCTGCTTCTTCAAAGGCTGCCTTTTCCCAATAAAGTCCGATTTCAGGATAACCCTCTCTGTGAGCAATTCTTGCCATACAAAGATACATTCCAACTTCTGCACACTCTCCGTTGAAGTTTGCCATTAGCTGTTCAAATATATATTTTTTATCCTCTTCTGAAATATCAGGGTTGTTTTTTACAGTTTTTGCGTAAACACCGTATTCGTGTTCTGCAGCAAGGGCTGCCCCCTCTTCCATTTCTTTAAATTTCTCTGCAGGAACCTTACATACAGGGCACTTTTCAGGTGCACTTTCTCCCTCGTGAACGTATCCGCATACTGAACATACAAATTTTTTCATAATAAATTTCCTCCAATTTTTATATAAAGTTTAATTATTTTTATCTTTGGTTTATGCAAACTTCACATTTGCCGTAATAAACAAGGCTTAAGGCTTCAACCTCTCCTCCGTATCGCTTTTTCCCATAGCTAAAAAGCTCATCAGGAACACATTCATCTAAATCATCAATTCTTCCGCAATCTCTGCAAACTACGTGGGAATGAGGACATATATTTCCGTCATAATGAGACGTGCCCGAGCTTGTGTCGAGCTTTAAAATCTCTCCATCACATTCCAGCATTGCAAGGTTTCTGTAAACCGTTCCCAAACTTATATTGGGAATAGTCGCTCTCACCTTTTCATATATCCAGTCAGCATCAGGATGGGTTTTTACTCCCCTTAAGACCTCTAATATAGCGTCTCTTTGCTTACTTTTTCTTCTGCTCATTTTAAGCACTTCCTAACTAATAATAGTAATTATTACTATTTACTGCATCTATAATTTAACACATAATTTTATATTTGTCAACACTTTTTTATATAAATTTTCAATATTTAAATTATATTTTTACAGGCAGTGCAATTTAAATAACTCCCTATCCCAAGGGTTTTTCACAAACCGATGAATACTCACAATACTGACAGGGGTCAAATTTACCATTTATATAAAGAGGATTTATTTCAATTTCCCCGTCTGAGATTTTTTGAGAGGTCTCCTTTGCCACCTTTATTGCATCATCAAGCATCAATTCCATTTCTTTTTCACTAATTTGAGAACCAACGCTGTTTGGCACAAAGTGAATTGCACCCTTTACACCAAATTCTGCATCAAGATTTTTTGTCACAGTTTCATTATTAAGCAAAAGTCCTGCAGTTTTCACCTCATCAAGAATCATTTTTTCGTGGGCCACATCATCCTTTTTCTCGTCATATTCTATGAATGGATCCGCCATTTTCATATAAAGCATTGCACAAGGAGATGAATTTTCCAAATTTTCCTTAATAATCCCTGCATATAAAAGAGGCTGAATCCTCACTCCCTTTTCAGCAAGAAGTTTATCCACAGTTTTTTCGGAGGATTTATAATCTACAATGCTGAAATATTTCTTCCCGTCTATTTCCGAAACATCCATTCTGTCTATATACCCCGAAAGATAAGCCTCCCCCTCTGTAAGCTTTATTACATAAGGCGGGAAAGCACCGCCCTTTCCGATTTTTATTTCAAAACCATAGGGTCTGAATGAGCTTTGTGCATAGAATTTAACTATTTTCCACGCAGTTACGGAGGCTATATCCTTGAGCCTTGAAACAGTGTATTTATAATATGCAGAGTTTTCATAAAGTGCATTCTCCTTAACATTTGCACTCTCTTCAATAATCCGAGAAATATCCCTTTTAACATCTTGTCTTGAAAGACTTTTATAATCCGCCCTCTCTTTTTTTTTCGCATAAAAATATGTATATAGGGCATCGTGGAGCAAAGAGCCTACATCATTTGACATAAGCTTTGCTTTTTTTCTTTCATCTGCATAAAGCCCGTATCTTAAAAAGTAAGAAAAAGCACATCCGTTATATTTTTCAAGCTTTGAAACACTCATCATAATAGGT
Source organism: Clostridia bacterium (assembly GCA_045537065.1). Taxonomy (GTDB): domain Bacteria; phylum Bacillota; class Clostridia; order Monoglobales; family Monoglobaceae; genus RGIG8709. The sequence goes on from JAZSOT010000071.1 coordinate 29,177, forward strand.
TTTCCATAGAGAAGTTCTGCGGTTTCCTTTGTGATTTTTTCCTCTTTTTCTGTGCGGGAAATCGTGTTTTCTGTTTTTTCAAGTCTTTCTCTGTATTCAGGCAAGCTGGAAAAATATTCATATATTCCTTTCCACAAATCAGGAAGAGCATTAACCTTTCCGAAAACACTAAAGAGTCTTGCCTGAAGTTCCTCAAACGCCGTCTCTCTGCCCTCAAGGAATAATTCGTCCTGAGTGGATTTTTCATTATCGGGATATTCTTCCCTAAGTTTCGGGAAGATTTTTAAAATACTGAGCACCGCCTCGCTTTTTGCAATTTCTCCTCCCTCCATATTAGCAACGGGAGATGATAAAATAAGCATATCACTGGGTGCGGTCAGCACGGAATAAACCAGAAACTGTTCATCAAAAAGCTTATCAAGAGCAGTCTCAGCAAGCATAAGACCGCCCTCTTTAAGATATTCTCTATCACCGTCTGTGATAAGTCCGTCCGGTGAGACACCTTTTGGAAATTCACCCTCACTGACACCAAGAACAATAACCACCTTTTTATCGGTGCTCCTGAAATTCCCTGTTTCGCTGACGGTTATTTTATTTTTATAACTTGGAGTTTTCCCAAGCTTTATGTCCGATATTGCAGAAAAGAAATTTTCATAAAACTCCTGATAGGTCATAAAGGTATCCTGAAAAGTTTCTTCTATCTGGGCAAAAACCGACAAAAAGGTGTTCCACACCGACTCTTCCTCTCTTGCCCCTGCAGTTTCTCCCTCACTCTTCAGCACTTCAATTTTTTCTTCATATAAATCTTTTATACTATTTTTATTAAGCCATTCATAAAAAGCATCGCAGATTTGTTCTACGGTTTTTCTGCCTCTTATAGCTTTTGTAAGGTCAATAACGGGATTTAAAATCCTGCCTTTGGCCCTGTTTATCTCCGTCATATCAAACTTATCCGCATCAGGATTAAACACAAAATCATTCTTCGATGAAAGATAGGCAACCGAGGGGGCGGCGGCTAACAAATAATTTTCAAATAAATCCGCATCCCTCCTGCTTACAGGGAAAAAGCCTGACCTGAGGTATGTCATAATCCGCTCATATGAAAACCCATAAACCAAAATTTCAAGAACAGAAAGCACAAATCTTACAAAGGGTTTTTGACAAAATACGCTTTTTTTATCAATAAAACAGCCAAGACCGTTTTTTTCAAAAATTATAGGGAGAATATCCTCATAGTTTTCTCCGTTTGAAAGAAGCACAAGAAAATCATCCTGAACATAGCCTCTCTCTCTCATAAGCTTTAAAATCACACGGGCAGCTTCCGTGCATTCATCATAATAGGTTCTTGGTCTTAAAATTTTTATATTTTGGGCATCTTCACCATAGGTTTTTGGGCAAAGCGAAATATAGTTTTCTTTCAGGAACAAAAGCTCTTTGTTTTTTAAAAACTTTTTATCCCCTGAAAGCAAGGTGTCCTCTCCATGGCTAACACCAAGTGTCTCTGCTATCTCCAAAAGCTTTTTATAACTTGATGTAACGCTTTTAAACACCTGATTTTCACTTTTAAGGCTATCCGACACAAAGAAAACTGTTACATCCATTTTTTTCATAAAATGAGAAATTGCCTCATATTCAAGAGGAGTAAAGCTTTTAAAATGGTTTATATAAAGTTTTCCTTTCAAAAAATCGCATTCTGAAAGTTTTGGAATAATCAAAGAAAGATTATCCTCTGCATCTGCATTTTTTTCGTTCAAAAGCTCATTATATTTAACATAGAGAATTTTAAGGTCAAAAAGCTTATCCGAAAGCTCCTTCTTCTCGCATTTTCGGATGGCATCTGAAAGAGAATCCTCTGTTACACCATATCTTTTAAACTCCGAAAAAATGGAAACCAAAATTGAAGAAAAGCCCTTCTGGTGCACATTTTTTCCAAAAACCTTAAGCTCCTTTTCCAAGAGACGAAGGCTCCTGAGGGCAAGCATATTTTTCCCCGCTCCGTCAATATATTTCATTCTGAGAGGTCCTATTTTTGACAAAACCATATTGGAAAGCCTTGAAAATGTTATAACCGACGCATACCTTTGGGCTGAAAATCCCAGTTTCTTTAATAATTCGTCCTCTTGAGACATAGAATACTGTTCAGGAACTAAAATATATGACATAGTACCATTTTTAATATCTTCTGCCACTTTGTTATAAAGATATTCGCTTTTTCCCGAGCCTACACCGCCGCACACAAATTTTAGCATATATTCCGCTCCCTTCTTAACCTTTTTATATCCTTAGTATAACATAAATCACATTCCGATTTCAACAACAATATTGGTTTTTAAAGGTGAGATTTTAAAAAAGTCCTTTAATGACAGGATGCCTAGCCTTGAACCCGTGGCTTTTTTCTATGGATATTTTAACAAAAAACGAATAATTTCATTTTGTTATAAATAAAATATTATACACCTATATATATTTGAGGAGGACGCTGATGACTCAAAGGACAAAAACTTTTGAAAATGAACTTATTTCAAGTGAACTTATGTATCTTTTTAATATCGGGGAAAATTTTAAGTCATACAACATTCTGGGGGCACACTATGCTTCATTTGGCAAAGTTTCAGGATACCTTTTTTCTGTTTGGGCGCCAAACGCAGAGGAGGTTTCTGTTGTTTGCGACAAAAACGGCTGGAGAGAGGATGCCGACAAAATGATTTTTTATTCCGACTTCGGCATATGGAGGCGGTTTATTCCAAACATCACAGCGGGGGAAAAATATAAATTCTGCATAAAAACAAAAATGGGCGAAACCTTATATAAATCTGACCCCTTTGCTTTTTATAGTGAGCTTAGACCCTCAAATGCCTCTGTCTGCTGTGACCTTTCATACGAATGGGAAGACAAGGCTTGGATGAAGATGCGGGAAAATGAGAACATTTTTAAAAAACCCGCCTCAATTTATGAGCTTCATTTTTCATCCTGGAAGAAAAAAGAAGACGGCTCTTTTTATACCTATCTTGAAATGGCAGATGAGCTTATCCCTTATATAAAAGATATGGGATACACCCATATAGAACTTCTTCCCGTTGCGGAATATCCCTATGACGGCTCATGGGGCTATCAGGTAACAGGCTACTTTTCTGCAAATTCAAGATTTGGCACGCCAAAGGAATTAAAGGTCTTTATTGACAGATGCCATCAGGCAGGTATTGGAGTTATTATGGACTGGGTTCCTGCTCATTTCCCAAAAGATGCTCACGGGCTTGCCCGCTTTGACGGGGAATGTCTTTATGAGCATCCCGACACAAGACTTGGAGAACACAAGGAATGGGGAACACTTGTTTTTAACTGGAGCAAAACTGAAATCCACTCCTTTCTTATTTCAAACGCTATGTTCTGGCTTTCGGAATATCATTTTGACGGGCTGAGAGTTGATGCGGTTTCAAGTATGCTTTATCTCGACTACAACCGAAGTGACGGAGATTGGGTTCCAAACAAATACGGGGGAAAAGAAAACCTTTATGCCATAGACTTCCTTAAAAAACTGAACACCGCAGTTTTTTCAGAATTTAATGGCATTATGATGATTGCGGAGGAATCAACTGCGTGGCCGAACGTTACAAAGCCTACCCATATGGACGGTCTCGGTTTTAATTTCAAATGGAATATGGGCTGGATGCACGACATTTTAACATTTATGTCTATGGACCCTTATTTCAGGGGGGCAAACCACAACATTCTCACCTTTTCAATGATGTATGCATACAGTGAAAACTTTATCCTCCCCCTTTCACACGACGAGGTTGTTCACGGGAAGAAATCTCTTATAGACAAAATGTTCGGAACATATGAGCAAAAATTCAAAAGCCTTAAGCTTTTATATTCATATATGTATTCCCACCCAGGGAAAAAGCTTATGTTTATGGGCGGTGAGCTTGGTCAGTTTGCTGAGTGGAGCTTTAAGGACAGCATTGACTGGCACCTTTTAGGCTACGACACTCATAAAGGAATTAAAAACTTTGTGAAAGACCTTAATAAATTCTACACCTTTGACAAAGCTCTTTTTGAAAATGATGAAGACTGGCAGGGCTTTGAATGGCTGAATGAAAAAGACAGAGAAAAAAGCATTATTGCTCTTCGCCGTATAACAAAAAGCGGAAAAGACTCAACTATCTGCCTTTTTAATTTTTCAGGCACTAACATTTCAGAATATGAACTCCCTGTTAAATCTGCGGGTGAATATAAAATTGTTCTTGACACAGAGGATAAGCCATATGGCGGAGCGGGCAGAGAAACTACAATTCTAAAGGCAAAATCCGTTAAAACAGGAGATTATAAATATGCCCTGACTCTTGACCTTCCCGAGCTTTGCGGTGTTTATATAAAAAAAGTTAAAAAAATAAAATAAGGAAGAAAGGAATGTTTTCAGGAAATGAAAAAAAAGGAATGCGTTGCAATGATTCTTGCAGGCGGACAAGGAAGCAGACTTGGGACTCTCACAAAAAATGTGGCTAAACCTGCTGTTCCTTTCGGCAGTAAATATAAAATAATTGATTTTCCCCTGAGCAACTGTGCTCATTCGGGAATTGACACGGTTGGTGTTCTCACTCAATATCAACCACTTGAGCTTAATACCTATATCGGAAACGGTCAGCCCTGGGACCTTAACAGAAAGGACGGCGGAGTTTTTGTTCTCCCTCCTTATCTTTCCTCCGAAAAAGGGGACTGGTACAAGGGAACTGCAAATGCCATATATCAGAATATGGGTTTTATAAGCCAGTTTTCTCCTTCCTATGTTGCGGTTCTTTCGGGCGACCATATTTATAAAATGGACTACAGAAAGATGATTTCATTTCATAAAAAGAATAACGCAGATGCAACAATTGCAGTTATTGAGGTTCCGTGGAACGAAGCATCACGATTTGGCATTATGAATACTGACGAAAATATGAAAATAACCGAATTTAAGGAAAAACCCAAAAACCCAGAAAGCAATCTTGCCTCTATGGGAGTTTATATTTTTAACTGGGAGACCTTAAAAAAATACTTAATAGCCGATGAAAACAATTCATCTTCAAGCCACGATTTCGGCAAAAATATTATTCCTGAAATGCTGAAAGGAGGACTTAATCTTTTTGCCTACAGCTTTTCGGGGTACTGGCAGGATGTTGGAACCGTGGAAAGCCTCTGGCGGGCAAATATGGAGCTTCTCGGAAAAAATCCTCCCCTTATTCTTCGGGACAGCGAATGGAAAATCTACAGCAGAACTCCCGCAAAACCGCCCCACTATATTTCAGAAAGTGCAACTGTGAAATCAAGCTTTATAACCGAGGGATGCGAAATATACGGAACGGTTATAAACTCTGTTATATCAGAGGGGGTTGTTATCGGGGAGGGGGCATATATTGAAAATTCCGTTGTGCTCCCCTGCAGTGTTATAGAAAAAGGGGCAAAGGTTTATAAATCTGTTCTTGGCACAAATTCCTTTATCTCGGAAAATGCTGTTATAGGCTCCGACTCACCCACTGCCATTTGCGACTTCTTTAATAACAAAATCTGCACAGACAACTTAAGCCTAATCGCCCCTGATGCGGTTATTGACAAAAATATTGAAATCGCAAGAGGCTCTATGGTAACAAGGAATGTTATGAACAAAACAGACTGGCCCGAAAACGGGGCTACATCCGATACAGAAACTGCATAAAGAAAGGGTTATAATATGAAAAACAACACTTTAGGATATATTTTTTCCGAAAATCCCGAGGCAAATCTTGGTCAGCTTACAGACCACCGCTCCCTTGCTGCTGTGCCTGTAGGCGGAAGATACAGAATAATTGATTTTGTTCTTTCAAATATGGTTAATTCAGGGATAACAAATGTGGGCATTATAACATCCTACAAAAACCGCTCACTCTTTGACCATTTAGGCAGCGGGGGCGACTGGGACTTATCGAGAAAAGACAACGGACTTTTTATTGTTACTCCCACAGAGGGCTCTTTTGGAAGAGAAAAAGACCTTGGGGGAGTTGACTCCATTTTCAGGGGCTTTGACTATCTGAAAAAAGCAAACAGAGATTATGTTTTAGTATGTGATTGCAACACAATTTTAAATATTGATTTTGACAAGGTTATGGACTTTCACACCGAAAAGGATGCCGACATAACTATCGTTCACACAGAAATCGGGGAGCTTAAAGGAAAGGAGCTTAAACGCCACATTCTTATCGAAACATCAGAGAGCGGAAGAGTCACGGATATTCAGGTTTATCCCTCAAAACAAAAGCTTTATAATTCTTATATGCATATGTTCCTCATCAAAAAGGAACTTCTTATTTCCCTTGTTGGCGACCTTATATCCCATAACAAGCACTCCATTTCAAAGGACCTGCTTCTTGCCAATTTAAAGAAAATGAAAATTTATTCATATAAATTTTCAGGCTATAAAAAGAAAATCGACTCTATCTCCTCTTTCTTTGAATTTAATCTTGACCTTCTTAAAAAAGAAGTAAGAGAAGAGCTTTTCGGCGACCTTTCGGATGCTATCTACACAAAAATAAAGGACACCTCTCCAACTGTTTATGGTACAAATTCAAATTGCCGAAATTCCTTTATTGCTGACGGATGCTATATTGACGGAAAGGTTGAAAACAGCATTATTTTCAGAGGAGTCCGCATAGGAGAAAATGTGTCTGTTAAAAACTCCATTATTATGCAAAACTGCGAAATAATGGATGGTTGCACTGTTGAAAATGCTATTTTCGACAAAGAAGTTATTCTCCGAAGAGACAAAAAAATGATAGGTCAGGCAACCTATCCAATTGTTATTGGAAAAAACACTATAATATAGAAAGAGAGTTATGCTAATGAAAAATATACTTATGCTTTCCTCGGAGGTTTCTCCTTTTGCAAAAACGGGCGGTCTTGGAGATGTTTTAGGCTCTCTTCCTGATGCCCTTTCGGGAGATGATTTTGACGTGAGGGTTATTATGCCCAAATACGGATGCATCCCCTATGAATACACGAAACAAATGGAATTCCTTTTTTACCTTTATGTTCCTATTGGGTGGCGGAACAAATACTGCGGGGTTTTCCGTCTTAAAAAACATAACACGACTTACTATTTTTTAGACAATGAATATTATTTTGGAGATAGTTCCATTTACAAGTGGAATGACCTTGAACGCTTCTCATTTTTTGACAAAGCGTCCCTTGAGGTTTTAAAAGGCATTGGCTTTAAACCTGATATTATCCATCTTCACGACTGGCAAACGGGAGCTGTTCCCGTTTTGCTTGATGCTTATTATAAAAGGGACCCTTTTTATCAGGATATAAAATGCATTTTTACAATTCACAATCTTAAATATCAGGGCATCTACCCTATAGACCTTGTGAGAGACTTTTTATCCCTTGACGAATATTATTTCACAGATGACAAGCTTGAATTTCACTCTCTTGCAAATCTTATGAAGGCAGGGATTGTTTATTCGGACCATATAACAACCGTCAGCCCCACCTATGCAGAAGAAATAAAAACCCCTCTCGGAGGCGAAAATCTTCACGGAATTTTATCTGCAAGGTCAAATAGTCTGACAGGAATTTTAAACGGAATTGACACCGAAGAATATAATCCTGAAACGGATAAATTTCTGTTTGAAAACTATTCCGCCAGCACCTTTATAGAAGGCAAAAAGAAAAACAAAACAGAACTTCAAAAGATGCTTAATCTGCCAGTTGACGGAGAAAAGGTTATGATAGGTCTTGTTTCAAGACTTGTTGACCAGAAAGGTCTCAGCATAATAAAAGATGCTTTCAGCGGACTTTTAGACCTTGATATTCAGTTTGTTATCCTTGGCACCGGAGATGAAAAATATGAAAATATGTTTCGTTACAATGCTTGGTGCAATCCTGAAAAGGTGAGTGCAAACATATATTTTTCAAATGAGATGGCTCACAGAATTTATGCAGCATCAGATATTTTTCTTATGCCCTCAATTTTTGAGCCATGCGGACTTTCTCAGCTTATTGCAATGAGATACGGCACCGTTCCTCTTGTGAGAGAGGTAGGAGGTCTTTGCGACACCGTTTTTCCCTATAACGAATTTGAAAAAACAGGTAACGGCTTTAGTTTTTATCCTCCCTCGGCTCACGATATGCTCTTCACTCTAAGACGTGCAATCAGCTTTTTCTCCGACAAACCCATTTGGTATGAAATGGTGAGAAATGTTATGTCGCAGAACTTTTCATGGGAAAGCTCTGCAGAAAAATATAAGGAATTATATGGAGGAATTTAATGGACAAGACAGAAAAAACATTAACAAAGGAAGAGATTAAAAGCCTTGTTTCAAGCAAGCTCCGTCGGCACTACGCAAAGACGGTTGAAAATGCAACAAAAAGCCAGCTTTACAAGGCTCTTGCTCTTACTGTCAGGGACCAGATTATGGAAAAATGGGCAATCTCAAAAGAAAAGCTTGAAAACACAAATCAAAAGGAGCTTTATTATCTTTCCTTTGAATTTCTTATGGGCAGAGCCCTTGGAAACAATATACTTAATCTTCTTGAAACAGATGTCTATAAAGAGGCTATGGAGGAGCTCTCGCTTAACCTTTCTGAAATTGAAGAGGCAGAAAATGATGCAGGCCTTGGAAACGGCGGTCTTGGCAGGCTTGCCGCCTGCTTTTTAGACTCTCTTTCAACCCTTAATCTCCCTGCCTTTGGTTGCGGAATAAGATACGAATACGGACTTTTCAGGCAAAAGATTGTTGATGGTTATCAGACAGAGCTGCCTGACCCATGGCTTGAAGACGGAAATATATGGGAAATTGAACGCCCCGAAGAAAGCATTCCCGTTCGCTTTGGAGGAAGAATAGAGGAATATTTTGAAGACGGAAGAATGAAATTCCGTCATTTTGATTTTAACACGGTTATTGCGGAGCCTTATGATATGCCGGTTTCAGGATATAACTCAAAGCTCGTCAATACCTTAAGACTTTGGAAAGCCCGTGCTACAGAGTCCCTTAATATGAACGAATTTAACCGCGGAGACTACACAATGGCAATCAAAGACAAGGAGCTTTCCGAGGTTGTTTCAAAGGTTTTATACCCCGAGGACAATCACTACGAGGGAAAGCTTCTCCGCCTTAAACAGCAATACTTTTTTGTTTCTGCAACCATAAACTGGATAATCGGAAAACAAAAGAAAAAGGGAAATTCACTTTACGACTTGCCAAAATTTGTTCAAATTCACATAAACGACACTCATCCAACCCTTGCTATCCCCGAGCTTATGCGAATTTTAATGGACGAAGAGGGCTTTTCGTGGGATGATGCGTGGAACATAGTAACAAACACCTTTGCATATACAAATCATACCATTATGACAGAAGCTCTTGAAAGATGGCCTGTTAATATGTTTGAAAGTCTGCTTCCGAGAATTTTGATGATTATAAAAGAGATTGACAGAAGACAACGGGAGACACTTTCAAATGCTTTTGGCAGCGAAAGAGGAAAAATCGAGAATACGGCGGTTATATCAAACGGAAACGTTAATATGGCAAATCTCTGCTTTGCCGCCTGCCACAGTATAAACGGAGTTGCCGCTCTTCACAGCGAAATCTTAAAAAAAGAAACCTTTAGGGATTTTTATCATGTTTATCCTGAAAAATTTAAAAATGTTACAAACGGGGTGACCCAAAGGCGATGGCTCCTGAAGGCAAACCCCCGCCTTGCATCCCTTATAACCTCCTCTATCGGAGACGAATGGATTAAGAACGCAGACGCTCTTGAAAGGCTTATCCCCTTTGCAGAGGATACCTCTTTCAGAGATGAGTTTTCAAAAATAAAGCTTGAAAATAAAATTAGGCTTGCAGATTACATTAAAAAGGCAAACGGCATCACCGTTGACCCCGAGTCCCTTTTTGATGTTCAAATTAAAAGGCTTCACGAATATAAAAGACAGCTTTTAAAGGTTATGCATATTATATACCGCTACAAGATGCTGACAGAAAACCAAAGTCAGGCAAGTTATCTTCCCGAAACCTTTATTTTCGGAGCAAAGGCGGCTCCCGGATACCACACCGCAAAGCTTATTATAAAGCTTATAAATAGCGTTGCAGAGGTGGTTAACAACGACCCGAGAACAAGGGACATTTTAAAGGTTGTTTTTGTGGAAAACTACAGCGTTTCACTGGCTGAAAAAATAGTTGCGGCGGCAAACCTTTCCGAGCAGATTTCAACTGCCAGCAAGGAAGCATCAGGCACGGGAAATATGAAGCTTATGCTAAACGGCGCTCTCACCATCGGAACCTTGGACGGAGCAAATGTTGAAATCGCTGAAAGAGTGGGGCTTGATAATATCTTTATATTTGGTCTGACCTCCGATGAGGTTCTTAAAATTTATGCATCGGGACATTCGGGAAGCGACAGAATATATGCTGAAAATCTGATGATTAAAAAAATTGTTGACTCCCTTATAGACGGAACATTTTCAAGAGACAGACAAAATCTTTTCACCGACCTTTACAGAGGCCTTGTAATCCCTCACAGCGGTTTCTGTGACAGATACCTTCTTCTTCGTGATTTTAACTCGTATCTTGATGCCTGTCACATCGCTGCAAAGCAATTTAGTGACCCCGATTTGTGGAACAAAAAAGCTATTATAAATGTTTCAAAGGCAGGATATTTCTCAAGCGACCGCTCCATTTCAGACTATAATAAAAACATTTGGCATCTAACCGAATAAACGCCTCAAACCACATTTTTGCTCCGACAAGCCGAATGACGATATTGACAAAATAAGACATAATATGATAGAATAAATCTAATGTAATCTTATACTAAAAGGAGATTTATTCTATGAAAAAAATCATTAGCGAATTTAAAGAATTTGCCCTTAAAGGCAATATGCTTGACCTTGCTATAGGTCTTATGATTGGCACAGCTTTCACCACAGTTGTTAAATCAATTGTTGATGATTTATTTATGCCAATTATCGGTGTTATTATCGGCGGAAAAGATTTCTCAGCCCTTGTGTTTAAAATTAACGAAGCAGAAATCAAATACGGACTCTTTATTCAGAACCTTATTAACTTCCTGATTATTGCAGTTTGTCTTTTCCTTATTGTTAAGGCTATTAACTCTTTGAAAAGAAGAATTGAGAAAAAGGAAGATACACCTGAGGAAGCACCTGCTGAAAAACCTGCAGACATCGTTTTACTGGAAGAAATAAGAGATTCACTAAAAGAATTACAGAACAAATAAAAAAAGGGGGATGTTTAAAACATCCCCTAAATTTTTTAAATTGTTTTTATCTTGTCAAGACAAGCCTTACAAATTTTCTTCTCTGCAAAGTCTGAAAGCTCTTCCTCGCTTCCGCAAAATGTGCAAAACGGAGTGTATTTTGTTACAATAATTGTTTCACCCTCCGTGCGGATATCAAGCTTATCCTTTTCTTCAATTCCAAGCTGTTTGCGAATTGCTTTCGGAATTACTATTCTTCCCAGAGAATCAACCTCTCTTGATATACCTTTTTGTTTCATTTTCAAATTCCCCCTTGATTTTTTGTCGATATGCAAACTAAAGTTTGCTCGATATTTATACTACCGTACAATCGATATGTTTTCGCTACGCTCAAACTCGATATAATATAAATCCTGTTGCCGTAAGGCAACATATCGAGTGCGAAGCACATATCGAGTCATTTATGACATATCGAAAATCTCGACTGAGATTTATATTGCTAATTTCATCTTTGATGAAATAAATATACCATATTTTTACATAAAAAGCAAGAGTAATTTACATTTTTTTACATTTTTGGTTATATAGCAGATAATTTTTATATAATAATGTTAGAAATTAACAAAATTTGCCAAAAAAGTCACAAAAACAGCTCCTATTAATAGACAAATTCCGACAAAGCCATAATAATTTTTCTTTTTAAATTCAATTCTTAAAAGGCCCGAAAGGTAAACAGCATTCCACAGAATAAAAAGCAAAAACAGCCATTTATAAATAGTTGGCACAGCTAACACTCCTTAATATAATACATTCACATAAAATTCTGCCTCCGGATATTTTTCCTCGAGGTTTATTTTTTCAAAATCTTTTTGAGTTAAATAATATTTTTTCAATTTTTCTCCAGCCTTTAAAACATCTGCTCCATAGTTTGACGCAGTTTTTTCAAGAAAGCTTTTAAGCTCTTTTTCAAGACTTTCGGATGCAATTTTCTTTAAGCTTTTTTCTCCATTATAATTTTCAGGGGTCATTATTCCCATATACTGGATATCCCCTTCTATTATAACATCAACCCTTATTTTGTTTTCATTTTCAGAAACCTTAATCTTTGGCTTATTATCAAGGCTAATCTTAAAGGACAGTGTTTTTTGCTCCTCATCAGGTGACATAACTGAAAAAACAAAATTTTTTGAAAAGCCTGTGAGAATGTTATACATAAGAGCATCATTTCCGTCAAGCATTCCTATAAGCTTTCCGTCTTTGAAAATTCCCATTCCAAAAAGCTCTGTTTTAGAATTTGACACACGGGAAATACTTCCTTTCACCATTTCTCCCTTTTCACATTCTTCACCCTTTAAACTATCGCTTTTTTCAGTTTTTGAAACTCTTGCCACAGGTAAAACTCCGCTTCCGCCTGAAGTTTCCATATCCGAAAGAAATTCTCCAAGCCTTTCCCGTGGAGCATAAAGCATTGATTTATCAAGATTTATAAGCTCATAATATTTTGCGGTGTTTCCCTCAAGTTCAGGGTTCACCGCTTTTAAAAACTCTTCTGCGTTTCCTGATGAAACTGCAAGGTATGTGCCAGGTCGGATTTCCCTCTCCCTAGAAAAAAGCTGGGAATGTTCATAAAATGAGCTTTCTGCAATTTCCTTTGAACAGACTATCATTTTAAGATGGGACATATTAAGTCTTTTACTCAGGTAGTTTGAAAACATATTTCTTGCGGTATAAAAATCCTCCGCTCCTATAACAACATTTTTGGCAGTGGAATTTTCACCTTTTTCGCCCCCGCCTCCCTCTTTTTGAGGTGCAGGAGATGCAAGCTGAAAGGTATATAAAAACCCGCTCTCCGCTTTGTCAATTCCAAGAGCTATAAGATATGCAGTCTCTTCAATATCGCTTGCATCATAGCAGGCAGAAAGAAAAATCATAAAAAAACACAGAAAAAAAACCAATAATTTTTTTCTCATTCTCTATTCCCCCTTTTTGAAAGCTTTAAAAAAGGCACCAGAATAATTATAAGACAGGTTATAAGCTCCGTTATGTTTAAAATGGTGCTTTTAAGAGTAAAAATATCCTTTTGCCCCATAAGTGCAAGAAGCAGGGAAAGTATTGTTATGGCAGGCACAAGCGGTCTGTTTGCCGAAAGAAAAAACGCTTTTTTCAAAACATAGGATGAAAGAAAAATGCTAAAGGAAATATATGCCATTCCCGAAAGGGAAGCAGACAAAAGATAAAAAGCATCTATTCTTTGAAAAAATCTTCCGAAATAAACAGATTTCATTATCTGATAAAGGGGATATTTTATCTCCCCCGACACGGGATAAGGTAAAATCAGGTTTAAAGAAAGCATTATAAAAAGGCTGATGAGTATTCCCACCGCTCCCGAAATTCTAATGGTTTTAACATAATAACCATCATTTTTTATATATGGAAACAAAAGAAACAAAAGTATAAAATCAAAATAATAGGAAACATTAAAGACCGCAGTTTCCAAAGTTTTATACACTCCGTTTCCAAAGACGGGGAAAAGATTTATAACATCCGCCTCACGGAAAATAGCAATAAGAAGCACCAAGGTCATAACAATGCAAAAGGGAACTATTATGCTGTGTGCTCTTATAATTCCGTCAAGACCCCTTAACGAAGAAATTATAGCAGAAATCCCAAAATACAAGGCAATAAAAGCAAAGGGTGCAAGTGGGTATGCAGACATTCCCGCAAAAGTTGAAACTCCTAAAATCGCACGGGAGGCGGACAAAATAAGATAGATTGCACACGAGGTTGCAAACAGAGATGTTATCCCCTTTGGAAGCTTTGTTTCAGAGGAAGAAAAAATATCCGAAAGCTTTGTCTCCCTGTAGATAACAGGCAAAAACCATATAACTAAATATGCTATTCCTGCAGAAATTAAAGCGGACAAAAAGCAAGATGCTCCTGCCCCCTCCAAAAATCGTCTTGGAATATCCGTGAAGCTTTTATAAATTATTAAGTTAACGGTCAGGCAGGAAAGCTCAAAACCGCTGAAAATATGCTTTTCTTTCATTATTTTTTTCTCCATTTCATACTAATAGGCGGTTGTTTATTAAGCCTTTGAGGTTTTAAATTTTCAGGACGGTTTTCCCTCCTCCAAACAGGACTTATAAATAATGTATTGTTTTTAAAATTATTTTCCTTAGGCGAAAGAGGTGATAAAAAGGGCACTCCCACCGATTTCTGGGACGTTAAATATACAAGGCTTAAAAAAACAGAAAGAGCAATTCCTAAAAATCCACCCATTGATGCAGAAAACACAAACAAAAGCTGCATAATGGACAAGGCTCTTGATAAAGAAAGTGACGGAACCGCAAAAGACCCAAGCCCTGCAATAGACACAATAATAATAAGGAGCGGGCTTGCAATTCCCGCCTCGGTTGCCGCCTGACCTAAAATAAGACCGCCGACAATCCCAAGAGTTGACCCTATTGGGTCAGGAATGCGGATAGATGCTTCCTTTATAAGTTCAAAGGCAAGAAGCATTATAACAAGCTCTAAAGTAACAGGAAAAGGCATTTGCTCCCTTGTTGCCGCCATAGCAAACAACAGGTCCGTAGGCAGGGTGTCGTGATGATAGAGAACTGTTGCAACAAATGTGCAGGGAAGAAAAAGTGCAAGAAGAATCCCCATAAGTCGGATAAACCTCATAAAATTTGCCTCTAAGACTCTCACATAGTTATCTTCGGATGCCTCAACAAGGTCCCCTCCCGTTCCTGGAAGAACCAAGGCAAAGGGACTTCCCTGAACTATTATAACAACCTTTCCGTCGGCAAGCATTGCCGCTGCTCTGTCCGGACGTTCAGTTTTTACTATCTGGGGGAGTGGGAAAAAGGTGGAATCCTCTATAAACATTTCTATATCCGAGGATGAAAAAATATATTCTGTGTCTATTCCCCTAAGTCTTTTTTTCACTTCTTTCACAAGAGAGTGATTTGTGACTCCGTTTATATACATAAGAGCACAAGGGGTTTTACTTTTTGTTCCCACAGTTATGTTTTCTGCCACTAAATTTGCATCCTTTAAGATTTTGCGGACAAGGGATATATTTGTCATAACCACTTCATTAAAAGCTTCCTGAGGCCCCGATAGCACAGCTTCCGTTACGGGCTTTCCGACTCCTCTTCCGCTCCAGCCCTTAACATCTGCCACAAAGGCTGCATCCGCTCCATCTGCAAAAATGGCACAGTTCCCGAACTCCACCATTTCAATTATGGCTTTCATATCACGAATTTTTGAAAGAGGTGCCTGAGTTATAAGATGCTCATATACCCCATCCGTAATATTTTTGTCCACTTTTAGTTCATTAGTCATAAGGGGATTTAAAATATCTCTGTTTATAATCTCCTTATTCACAAGTCCGTCATAAAATATTAAAAATGCATCAAGGTCTTTTTCTTTAGTCTTTATTTTAAACTCCCTGATAACAAGGTCAAAATTTTTAGGCTTTGAAAAGGCATCCTTTATAAAATCAAGATTTTCCTTATAAGACGTGCTGACCATTCCAGTTTTATAAACACTTGTATTTTTGTTCTTTATATTATTTGATATATAAGGATTTTTGGGATTGTTGCATTTTTTGAAATCATCTTCATGAGAAAATTCTTCCTGCTCCTCCTGAGTATAAAAAAAGTACTTTTTTAAATTCATAATATCACCATATGTAATTATTCCCAAAAGATAAAAAAACATACAAAAAAGGATGTTTAAAAACATCCTTTTTTCTGCTATTCCATTGTTTTACCTAAGAATCCCGCCGCAACCTCTGCTAGCTTTGATTCCACATCCCCCATAGTGCTTTTTTCATCATGGGCGATTATCATAACTGTTCCGATGCCGTCTCCATCATAAACAATTGGTGCAATAACTCCCGCCTTATAGTTTTCGTTTCCGTCAATCACATTGATATTTTTATCTCCTGACTGGGCAGTGAATGCTACCTTCCCGTGCATAATTTTCTCAGCCTCAGTTGATAGCTTTTTATCTGAAAGCTCTCTTTTAGATGCTCCCGAAACTGCAATAATCGTGTCCTTATCGGAAATACAGCAGGGGAAACCTGTTGTCTTTGCAAGAGCCTCTGCATACTGACTTGCAAACTCCCCAAGCTCACCAATGGGTGAATATTTTTTGAAAATAACTGTTCCGTCGCTTTCTGTGTAGATTTCAAGCGGGTCCCCCTCACGAATACGCATTGTTCTTCTGATTTCTTTCGGTATAACCACACGACCAAGGTCGTCTATTCTTCTTACAATTCCTGTTGCTTTCATATATAAGTCTCCTTTAAATTTCAAATTACAACTCTATTATTTGAAAATTGAGGAATTTTATCCAAAGAATTTTATGGAAGAAAACAAAAAAACTGACACCATAGTATAACGGTGTCAGCCATTTTAATACTAATTTTAAATTTTAAATATTCCAAACACATCAAGAACTGATGAAATCAATATAAGCAAAATGCAAATAGGAGCAAAATATTTTATAACCCAAACAAAAAGTTTCTTTCTTTTAAATGCTCCTGAAAGCTCGACCTCTTCAATAACTGCCTTTGGTTTTATTACATAACCAACAAATATGCATGTCAGGAATGCAACAACAGGCATCAACACACTGTTGCTTATAAAATCAAAGAAATCAAGGAATGAAAGTCCGATAATTGTTATATGTCCCCAGAGACCAAAGCCAAGGGATGAGGGAAGTCCTATAAGGACAGAGCCTATGAAAACAACAAGGCAGGTTACTTTTCTGTTCCATTTAAATTTATCCTGGAAAATTGAAACAACTGTTTCCATAAGTGAAATGGAAGACGTGAGTGCCGCAAAGAACACCATAATAAAGAATGCAGAACCGATAACCGCTCCGCCTCTCATACTTTCAAAAACCTTTGGAAGTGTTACAAACATAAGACCGGGTCCTTTTCCGAGAGCCGCCTCGTCGCCACCTGAAAATGCAAACACGGCAGGAATAACCATAAGGCCTGCAATAAATGCAATTCCTGTGTCAAAAAGTTCGATTTGCTTAACTGAATTTTCAAGGTTAACATCCTTTTTCATATATGAGCCGTATGTAATCATTATTCCCATTGCAAGAGACATTGAGTAAAAAAGCTGTCCCATAGCGGCAAGAACCGTTGTTGCTGAGAATTTTGAAAAGTCAGGCTTAATATAATATATAACGCCCTCCATTGCCCCCGGGATACACATTGAATAAATTGCAATTCCCAAAGACAAAATAACAAGAACAGGCATCATAAACTTACTTACCTTTTCAACACCCTTTTCAACCCCGAAAAGCACGATAAGTGCAGTTAGGCCAATAAACACAAGAAACCAAACAATAGGCTCGCCTGTGCTTGATATGAAATCTGTGAAATAAGCATCTCCTGCCGCAGCCTGAACACTGCCGGTTGTAAATGCCGCAAGATACTTGATAACCCATCCGCCGATAACTGAATAATAAGGCAAAATAATCATTGGAACAAGGGATGCAAGATATCCCACAAAGGCATATTTTTTATCTAATTTTCCAAACATTTCAACAGCACTAAGGCCTGATTTTCTTCCAAGAGCAATTTCTGCTGTCATTAACGCAAATCCAAATGTGAGTGCAAGAACAAGATACACAAGAAGGAAAATACCTCCACCGTATTTTGCTGCAAGATACGGAAATCTCCATATATTTCCAAGTCCTACCGCTGAGCCTGCAGCCGCAAGAACAAATCCTATTTTACCAGAAAAGCTGCTTCTGTTTTCTCCCATAAAAATCTCCATTCCGCCGCCATACGTCGACACAAATAATAATTAAAACTCTCTTATCCGTATGGCAAGGAATGATAAGAGATTTTACGCCCATGTGCGTTTCTGAGCGAACGCGAAGAAAATTTCGCACGGGCAATCAAATCCGTCGGAGGCAATAACGGGAAAGAAACTTTCACGTTAGCCTCCTTAAATATGTAAATACATTTTACAAAATAATACCACAAAAAGTCATATTTTGTCAACCTTTCGGAATATTTTCTTAACCAGCCTTTTCAACAAGCGAAAATAAACTCCTCTGCAAATTCTTTTTGAATATTTCAAATATTCACTGTCGGTGCATTCTATATACTGTCCCTCACGATAAAAGGCAAAAAGAACCCCCACTATGTCTTCATCCTTAATATCCCTTTCAAGATGACTCCTGTTGTCTCCGCAGATAATATATCCCTTTTTGGTGACCTTTACTATTCTGTGCATAGTGTAATGTGAGTCCCGCCTATAGACAGGGACATCCAACTTTTTTAAAGGAAATTTCGGCGGGGTTATAATCACAGTGTCCCTTCCCTCAACAAGCATAGGATACATACTGTCTCCCTCCGTTTTTCCTATAAATATTTTATTTTCTAAAAGTGCCTCTTCCAAGCCTTTCATAACATATCCCCTCTTTATACCCAAAAGAGAAGCAACATTGTTGCTTCTCCTCCTATAACTTTTTTCACTTTTTCACCTTAAATAAGACATTTTTAATTTTTCTTGCAAAGAATTTCTTCTCTTTTTCCAAAGGTTCATAAAATCCGCATTTGTTCTTTTTAAAACTTACCAGATAAGGACACATATCCGAATGCATATCAAGATTATAACTTTCCATTCCCACCCTGCAATTTGAACAATTCTTCTTTTTAAACAGCATCTTGCTAGTCCTCCAGAGCATGGCTAAAAACCCAATTCATTCCAACAGGGGAAAGAAATACGCACAAAAATCCTATGCTGTGTCCTATAACCAAAGAATAGAAAGTTCCCGTTGCCAATCTTGAAAACTTAAGAAATTTAAATATAGCAAAAAAAAGTCCAAAAATTTCTTCAGGAAACCAATAATAACCCCCCAGGGATATTCCCGCAAAAATAAGATATGCGGCTATATTAACGAAATAATAAGTTCCTCTATTCTTCATTTCAAAATAGCATTGACGCATAAGGCGCACATTAATATACATAAACAACGCAAGTCCCATAATAAGCCCGCCGCATAATCCGCTATCTGTTTTAATAATATCCGCAAGATTCAAAAAAGCAACAAAAACAGAAATGAATATGTTTGTAAAAAGTAATTCTAAAAATCTTTGCAGTATAACCTTTATATGAGCAGAAATCACTTTTAACAACTCCTTGCAAAAATCAGTTGGGCTGACGGGGTGTCAGCCCATTTTCAACTTAGTATAATACCTTTATCGTTTCTCCCCAGTCACTTTCACCGCCACCGCCTGTGAAATCGCCGCCTTCGCTATCATCCTTGTCTCCCCAAATAAGACCTGATGTTCTTATAATATCTTCCTTGCTGAATTCCAAAACTTTAACCTCAGGTTTTTTGTATTCTCTCATTTTTTACCCTCCTATTCACTTAATGTTCCCGGGAATAAGTCAGCATTTCTAAATGCTCCACCCAGAATTTCCTTGCCGTTCTTTTTAGCATACACTTGCCAAATAACTTCTGAATCCGCATAGTCAGATGTTGCCGGCAAGGTGATTGAGTGTCCGAAAATATATTTTGAATTACCTTCAAAATCACTTGCGTTATAATAGGTTTCCTTGCCGTCTTTCATAACCTTAACTTTACTGTAAACAGTGTTTGTGCTGAATGCTTTAGTTACACCGTTAACCGTTACACGGAACCCAACCTCTGAATAGTTAAGTGAGTCAATACCGCCAAACAATGTAATTAATATCTTCTTAACGCCGTTTCTTTCAACAAGGTCCTTATATCTAACAATAAGTGATTTTGGACCAAAAATTCCGGGTTCTTCCGGTTCTACAGCTTTCTCTACAACTCCGTATGTGCCCTCTGCGTTCTGCTCGAATACATATCCATCGTCGGTTGCATACTGCTCAGCATAATTTGTCTTGAACGATCCGCCAGTAATGGAGATTGCATTATTTGTATCTGCACTGGCATAGCTTAATACGCCGTAGTCGCAGTTGAATGAACCATCTGTAATCCGAACTGCACCTTTGGACATTGAGTCGTTGGCAGCCGCATTGATTGCAACGTTGCCTTCGAATATACCGCCGGAAATATCAACCTTAGCATTAGCCGCATTCTGACCATTGCTATATACATAAACTGCAAGGTTATATGTGGACTCGTTAGACTTCAATTCGCCGCCTGTGATATTAAGTATCATCTCAGGAGCTGTTGTAGATGTAGAACTACCGGGAAGCTGGAACTGAATAGCGCGAGTACCTTCGATATGACCACCGCTTATGTTTACTGTGTTAGTCGCTGTACCGAAAGATACCATACGAATCGCATGAGCACTTTCATTGAGAACGCTACCACCCTCAATGTTGAGTGTTGCACCTGCGTAGTTATTGATTGCGTAGGATGCAAGAGCCATATTTGCGGTTGTGTTCTCAACAATACCGTTCTTAACTGTTAGAGTTCCGTTGTTAACGATCGTTGCGTTTGTCTTGGTGTATCCGGGATCTGCTTCGCCGGTGTACTTGTAAGTGATAGTTGTTCCATCAACGATCATAGTGCCGTTGTTAGTAAACATTGCTGTGCCAAGTACATCAGATGTGTAGTCAATCGTAACATCCTTATTCAGAGTCAGTGTCTCGCCTGCTGCTACTGTGATAGGAACAAGGAGTTTGATGGTATCATCAACGATTGCAGCATCAATTGCAGCTTGGAGAGTTTCGTAGCCAACTCCGTTTATTTCAGCAACATCTACCACTGTTTTTTTAATAACTTTAATTGTTCCGTCATCGCCTATTTCATAGTCTGCACTGCCATTGTTTACTACTGATATGTTTCCCGTAAATCCACTCATTCCGCCAGCAGTTAAAACTGAAACTTCTGTGCCGTCAAATTCGGATGCATCAATATTAATCGCTCCTGCACCTGTAATTGCATTAGTTTTAACCGAGCTTGATGTATCAACCTCAAGCACACAGCCTTCACTAAGTATGCTGGGACCATATTCACTTGATATAAAGCTTAATTTACTTCTGTCTTTTACAATTACAGATGCACCATCATACAACTTAAAATTACCTTTAACAGTAAGATTTGAATTATTTAATATAAGGTTACGTGACCCCTCTTGAGAATATCCTGAAGATGTCCAGAGCGGGCCTGTTGTAGCTGTAACATTGTTAAGCTCTATAGTTCCTGAAAGCAAACTAAAGTAATTGGCTTCAAATGTACCTCCGTTAACTGTGAGCTTTGCACCACGACGTGCAACAAGAGCCTCACCTTTAGATGCGATTGTACCGGTTTCGCTGACAGTGATATCTCCACCGACCCAAAGCTGAGAGCCTCCTACTAAACCACCATTTACAATTACGTCAATATTGTTGCCATAATAACCAACCCAAATAATACGGTCGCTTACAGTTAATGTAACATTTTCACCAATTGTCAACTTCTCACCATTAGTACCGCCAACCACTAAATCATATGTAGTGCCATTGTTATAAAAATCAACTATTACTGCACTGTCTGCAGTAATTGTCAAATCTGATTTTATTATAACCTCTAAATCAGTTGCAAGTAACTCTTTAACGCTTTGAAGAATTTTTACTTCAGCCGCACCTGTTTCTGCAGCAGCTTTTAAAGCATCTGTGACAGTTGCATATTCTGTGTCACCGATTTTTGCAACTGCCGGTCTGTTAATAGTAGCATTTACAGTTGCTGAGTCCTCTTTATTATAGATTGCAGATACATCAGTAAGGTGAATACCTCCGTCTCTGGGTTCGCCCTCAATATCAACTGTTGCTGTGTCTTTGATTGTAAGTGTCTGTCCTGCTTCAATACGGAACCCTGCCTTTGTAATTCCTTTCAAATCAATGTCAGAATTACCACTTACAGTGTAGTTACCTCTGAAGAATACTCTTCCATCAAGATTTGTAACGCTAACCTTTGAATTATCAATAACAATATCATTGCCTGTTGATGAATTTACACAGATAATATCCAAATCAAGTGCCGTGCTATTTTCAACAATAATTTCTGAGCTATTCAACAGGTTCAAATCAGCATTATTTCCATCAAGACCGATTAAGTATGTACCTGTAACCCCTGTTGCAGTTAATTTAACATTATCAAATGTCAATGTTTGGTTTGCAAACATCCAGAACACTGCGGTAGAGGGTTTAACGGAAGGATCAACAACAATATTACCATTTTTGAAGATTGTTGTTCCAAAGTACAAATCGTCTTCTGTGAGAGTAAGAGTTTTTCCGTTAAGATCAATTGTAGCTGCCTTTGTAATCGCTCTCTGGCTTATAAGAGTGGGTGTTGCATTATCCAGCAAAGTGATTGTTTCCCCATCATTTGCTTTTACAAAAGCTTCCTCAAGTGTTGCATATTCTGTGTCACCGATTTTTGCAATGTTGGATTTTGCATCTTCACCATAAGAAATTGATCCGTCTTCATTTTGTTTGCTTTCAAGCTCTTCTGCGAGATATTTTGCATTAGGAGCAGTTGAAAATGTTCCGCCGCTTACAGTAAGTGCACAGTTACTGCCGCTAACAAGTTCTGCACTTGTTCCATTAAATGTGCCTCCTGTAATATTTGCAGTAATATTTGCTGCGGAATTTGACTTAATCAGTGCTGGTTCTTTATGATTACCTTTTGTCTTATCTATTTCGCTAAGATTATTTGTAAACTCTACTCCGGAAATATTAACCGTCTGATCAACAGCACTATAGCTTCTTCCTGCATTAACTAAATATCCTGAATGACCGTTTGTTGTAATTTTCCCGCCTGTAACTGTTACATCACCAAGTGAAGTGTAAAGCGCATAGTTATATCCGTAAGTAATTCCGCTGGTGTATCCATAGCATTTTTCATTTGTTACTATTTCACCGCCGGAAACAGTAATATCACCATCTACATAAATACCATAGCTGTAATTACTACCGCTTGTTGAAACTTTTCCTCCTGTCATAGTTACATTGGCATTTTCATAGTTTCCGTATATACCATAAGCTTTGCTACCGGGCGTATCAACGGTAATTGTACCACCATTTATATTTACCTGTGTGTTTTTATCGGTGTAAACAGCCGCAATAGAGCTCTTTGTATTGTTTTCCCCTTTTGTTGCAAGGATGCTTCCACTGTTAAATGTAAGAGTGCTTGGAGCGGTTGCACTATAAGAGTCTCTTAACCAAATTGCTCTGTCAGATTTTGATGCCTTAATATCCACATCATTGATTGTAAGGTGACCCTTGTTTACAACAAGAGGATAAGGCTCTTCTGCGTTCACAATATCACCATTTTTGATTTCTACTTCTTTTGTTACAATTATGTATGCATCTGTAACTGTTTTCCCACCAAGGTCAATTATAACTTTTTTATTAATAGTACCCTCTAGGTTTACACAATCAGCAATAAGTGTAATTGTCTCACCGTCTTTTGCCTCAGCAAGTGCATCAGCAAATGTTGCATATTCTGTGTCGCCGATTTTTGCAACATCTGCTTCTGCACCGAATACAACAGTTGACATACAAGACATAACCATTGTAATCGCAAGAATAATTGATAAAATTTTTCTCATTCTTTTTCTCCTTTCAAATTTGCTTATATATTTAATCGGCTTTTGCCGAATTATTTTTATTTTAAATCCAGGCGTCTCATTGTTCTGTTATACAGATTATTAAGAAGCATTTGTGTTTTTTCTCCATCGTCCCAGATTGCATAATCTATTACATAGGCTATAATTGAATAAATAAAAACCTCCGTCTGTTCAGGTGTGCAATCAAAAATCGAAATAAGCTGTTTCCCATACTCCTCATAAAGAAGCCTGAAATCCATGGACTTATCTCTCATACGCGCTCCATACCTCGGACTTGTTGTTATCTGAACCGCAAGCCTCAGCTCATACTTATATTTTTCAACCTCATCAAGAAGAGTGTCAAAATAATTGCGTATATCATTGGTTTTTTTCAAAGTAAACGCAAAGAGGGCGTCAACAACCCTTGCAAGTCCATATTTCCCCGCACTTATCCAGATATCCTCCTTGTTTTCAAACCAATAATAAAGACTGCTTTGTGCAAGCCCCGCCTCACGGCACAGGTCACCTATTGATGCATTTGATAACCCTTTTTTCAGAAGATACTCCCACGTTGTAGCAATAATTTCTCTTTTCTTGACAGAAACATCGGAAACGTCCATTTAAATTCAGCCCTTTCATTTAACACCCGCAATCATATCACCCTTGTGTAATGTTCATTACAGGAAATTACAAAAAAAAACAAAAAAAATCAAAAAAGCCTTCCCATTTTGCCACTTTGCTCTGCTTGTTGCTTTCGCAACATAATGTCAATTATGTAGTAATAGTGAAGTGCTTTTTCCAGATTTTTCATTTTCTCTGCTTGTTTTTCCTTAAAAAAAAGGCACAGCAAACAGACTAATGCGGTGAATTTTTCACATTAGTTTAGTTTGCTGTGTTTCTTTTTTTGTTTACTGTTATAAATTTCAAAAAATGCTTAAAAATACTTGACAAAGATAGGGTTTTATGATATAGTTTTCTTGCATTTTTATATGTATAATAGCAAATCGTACTACATAATTGACATTATGTAGTTTTTTTATTTTCTCCTACATAAGCATCACAAGTCCAAGTCTTTGAATTCTCTTTCTATGATTTTCCCCTGTTTCAATTGTATAAATCCTTGTGGTATTTATATTTGAATGTCCAAGTACATCTGCAAGTCTTACTATATCCTTTTGCATTTCATAAAATGTTCGGGCGAAAAGATGCCTGAGATTATGGGGAAACACCTTTTTGGAAGATACCTTTGCACTTTCGCAAAGCTTTTTCATATCTGCCCATATATTTGAACGGTTAAGCGGTTTTCCTGTTTTGGAAACAAAAACAGCACCGCTTTTTATATTTCTTTCTTTAACATATTTTTCAAGAAGTCTGCATAGTTCTTTTGGCAAAAAGACCTGCCTTATCTTCCCTTTGCACTTTATTTCCGCCTGACAGCTTTTCACTGACTCAACTGTTATAAATTTAAGTTCTGACACTCTGAGTCCCGAACTACATATTGTCTGCATTAAAAGACAAAGCCTTTCATTTCCTTTTTCTTTTGCCGCTTTCAAAAGCCTTTGATATTCTGCCTTTGTAAGCTCCTTTTCCTTGCTTATAAAAATCTGTCTCTGGATTTTCAAAGCCTTTACCTTTAAATCATGCCATCCGTTGAAAACAAAAAAACTGTTAATCGAAGAAAGCATTGAATTTACACTTGCGGGAGTATATTCTTTAATTAGGAATTCCTTGAATTTCAGAACATTTTCCTTGCTAAGAGCTTTGTTTCCAAGCCATTTTGAAAACACGGCAATATCCCGAAGGTATTTTTCAACTGTCAGGGAGGATTTTTCCTCAGCCTGAAGTCTTGATTTGAAATTTTGAACTTTACTGACAGTTATTTCTTTCATTTTAAAACTTCCTTCCTTTATTATATAAAATGGTATTCCCATTTTTTACTTAAATTATATATGTAAAAAAAATCTTAATCAAGTGCTTGACAAATAAAGGAAAGGGTGCTATAATCATATGGTTAAATGCGGATATTGTGTTTAACTAAAATTAAATACGCACATTGCGTGATTGCAAGGGGAGTGCTTAATTTACCCATGACAGCTCCTTTGCAAGAAGACCGCAATGGAGGCAGAAAACTCGGAGGTGTAAAATCATGGGAGTTATTCAGATGAAGCAGCTGCTTGAAGCAGGCGTGCATTTCGGACATCAGACTCGCCGTTGGAACCCAAAAATGGCTGAGTACATCTTTATGGAAAGAAACGGTATTTATATTATCGATCTTCAGAAAACCGTAAAGAAAATTGAAGAAGCTTACTATTTTGTAAGAGACATCGCTGCAGAAGGCGGCACAATTTTGTTCGTTGGAACAAAGAAACAGGCTCAGGATGCTATTCGCGAAGAGGCTGAAAGAACAGGTATGTATTTCGTTAACGCTAGATGGCTTGGCGGTATGCTTACAAACTTCAAAACTATCAAGAGAAGAATTGACAGACTTTATCAGCTTAAGAAAATGGAAGAAGACGGAACAATGGAACTTCTTCCTAAGAAAGAAGTTATTAAGCTTAAGCTTGAAGAAGAACGTCTTGAAAAATTTATGGGCGGTATCAAGGAAATGAAGGGTCTTCCTTCAGCACTTTTCGTTGTTGACCCAAGAAAAGAAAAGAATGCTATTGCTGAAGCTAAAAAGCTTGGTATTCCTGTTATCGCTATCGTTGACACAAACTGTGACCCAGAAGAAGCTGATTACCCAATTCCTGGTAATGACGATGCTATCCGTGCAGTTAAACTTATCGTAAGCACAATTGGTAACGCTATTATCGAAGGTAAGCAGGGCGAACAGTTCGATGCTGAAGCTGAAGCTGTGGAAGAAGCTCAGGAAGATGTTTCACTCGATATGCTCGACGAAGAATAATTTTAAAGATTTTAGAAAGAGAGTTGATTATAAATGGCATTTACAGCACAAGATGTTAAGACACTCAGAGAAATGACAAACTGTGGTATGATGGATTGTAAAAAAGCTCTTACAGAAACTGACGGCGATATGGACAAGGCCGTTGAATTCTTAAGAGAAAAAGGTCTTGCAAAGGCTGCTAAAAAAGCAGGCAGAATTGCAGCAGAAGGCTTAGTTGACGCTACAGTTTACGGGGATGTTGCAGTTGCTCTTGAAGTTAACACTGAAACAGACTTTGTTGCAAAGAATGCAGACTTTGTTAAATTTGTTAATGATGTTTCAAAAGTTATTGCAGACTCAAATCCTGCAGATATTGAAGCTCTTAAAGCTGAAAAGCTATACGGTGACCAGACTGTTGGCGAAGCTTTAACAGAAAAGATTGCTACTATCGGTGAAAATATGAATCTTCGCCGTTTTGCAAGATACGAAGGTGCAAACGTTGCTTATGTTCATGGCGGCGGCAGAATCGGTGTTCTTGTTAACTTTAATCTTGCTGATAGCTCAAAAGCTGATACAGATGCTTTCAAAGCTGCTGCAAAAGATATTGCTATGCAGGTTGCAGCTGCTATGCCTCAGTACGTTAAGCAAGACGAAGTTCCAGCTGACGTAATCGAAAAGGAAAAAGAAATCCTTAAGGCTCAGGCTCTTAACGAAGGCAAGCCCGAAGCAATTGTTGACAAAATGGTTGTTGGACGTATCCAGAAATACTACAAGGAAGTTTGTCTTGTTGAGCAGCCTTATATCAAGGATCCTGATATGACAGTTACAAAGTTCTTAAAGAACGTTGCAGCTGAAATCGGAACAGATATTGAAATCGTTAAGTTCACACGTTTCGAAAAAGGTGAAGGCCTTGAAAAGAAAGAAGAAGATTTTGCAGCAGAAGTTGCAAAAATGATGGGCAACTAATTTGGAACGATTTAAAACCCTCTCAAATGAGAGGGTTTTTTATTGTGCAAAAAATTTATGCACCAAAATGAGTTTTCAACATAATATAAACTGAGAAGAGAACAAAAGCGAAATATCAGAAAACAAAATTTCTTTTCAGGAGGTGTTTTAGTATGGGATGCTTCGGAGGATGCGGAAATGATTCATGTCTTTGGATTATACTTATAATCCTTGTTTTAAGCTGTTGTTGTAACAACAACACAGGTCGTAGTGGCGGCTGCGGTTGCTCACTGCCAACTAATAACGGCTGTTGCTGTGACTAGTTTCAAACACAACATTGACAGAAAGGAGGTTTACTGATGGGCTGCTTTGGTAACAATTCTTGTCTTTGGATTATAATTCTTATCGTTTTAATTAGTTGCTGCTGCAACAACGATAACGGCTGCGGTTGTGGCTGCTAAGTATAAATAAAAAAATGTCTGCTCCGGCAGACATTTTTTATTGCTTTTTTATTTCATATGTGGTATAATTCATTTGTTGAATTAATATTTGGAAATGTACCCAAGTGGCTGAAGGGTCCGCACTCGAAATCCCCTCGGTTACACTGTAACTATACCCCTACAAATGGCTTAACCGTGCGGGTTTAAGCGAGGTTCAAACCTTGTTTTTATACCCTTATCTAGCGGTTTTTCTAGC
>JAZSOT010000073.1:0-4284 GCA_045537065.1 Clostridia bacterium
CATTCTCGGTGTTTCCGTTCCTGTCGGCGACCATTTGAGTGTAAAGTATGCAACAATCTGCATCGCCACATAGTTCATCATCAAAGTAAAAAGTGTCTCATTTGAATTCAATTTTGTCTTAAAGTAAGCCGGAACCAAGCCCCAGATGGCACCCGCAACAATACTGGCGATGAACATAAGCGGAATAAGCAGTGGCTCCGAAATGCGACCCTCGGCAAAAATCATGCACACCTGCGTTACAAAACCGCCAATCAAAATCTGACCTTCTGCACCGATATTCCAGAATTTCATC
Organism: Clostridia bacterium; assembly: GCA_045537065.1. GTDB lineage: Bacteria > Bacillota > Clostridia > Monoglobales > Monoglobaceae > RGIG8709. The sequence continues at coordinate 293 of JAZSOT010000073.1, forward strand.
TTAAAAGCAGGAGTAACAGCAAGTGATATACAAAGGAGAATTGCTGTGTTCTGGACTAAATTCCATACAAGTCTTGGAGTTTCAACAGCACCCTTTATCATAGTTACATAAACACCGATAGGATTAAGATTTGTTAGAGCAACCGTTATTATTCCACATACAATAAGTGCTGCAATAACCGATATAACCCTTACAAGCCAAGCCTTCCACCACACAAGTTCATCTCTTTTTGCAATATGAAAAGGTGAATTATACATTAATTTCAAAACTGAATTTGAAGCTTTATTCATTTTCTTCTCCCCCTTCCATATAACCTGTATGGGATGACTTTGTCATTAAAAGACCTATTTCATCCTTAGTGGCACATCTGCCATCTAAAACACCTGCAATTTTTCCGCCGCCAATAACCAAAATTCTGTCACAGAGTTCCAAAAGAACATCCAAATCTTCACCCACAAATATAACAGCAACACCTTTTTCCTTTTGTTCATTCAAAAGGTTATATATTGTATAGGATGAATTTATATCAAGCCCTCTCACAGGATATGCTGCCATTAAAACTGTGGGAGATGATGAAATTTCTCTTCCAACAAGAATTTTCTGAACATTACCGCCTGAAAGTCTTCTGACAGGTGTTGAAACTGATGGGGTTACCACCTCAAGTCTTTCAACAATTTCCTCAGCTAAAGACTTTGGAGCTTTTCTTTGAAGAAATGCAGATTTACCTTTTTTATAGCTTCTCAGCATCATATTATCGACTATATCCATATTCCCAACCAAACCCATACCAAGTCTGTCCTCAGGAACAAAAGCAAGTCTAACACCCATCTGGCGAATTTGAAGAGGTGTTTTATCTCTTAAATTTTCTTCGCTGCCCGTTTTGGGGTTATTATATAAAATATCTCCCTCTGTTAAATATTGAAGACCCGCTATAGCCTCCAGAAGTTCTCTCTGTCCGCTTCCCGCAATACCTGCAATACCTAAAATCTCGCCTGTTTTGGCAGTAAAAGACACATCATCTAAAACCTTTACTCCCTCTCTGTTAACGCAGGAAATATTTTTTACAACTAATCTGTCTGTGCAGTTTTTCGGCTCACTTCTTTCTATGTTAAGAGAAACCTTTTTGCCAACCATCATTTCGGTAAGCTCTGCCTCATTGGTTTCTAAAGTTTTAACCGTGTTTATATATTCACCCTTTCTGAGTACTGCCACATTATCTGATAAAGATAATACCTCGTGAAGCTTATGAGTTATAATAACTATTGCCTTTCCGCTTTCACGCATCCTTCTTAAAACTGCAAAAAGCTTCAGTGTCTCCTGCGGAGTAAGAACAGCTGTTGGTTCATCAAGAATTAATATATCTGCACCCCTGAACAGAACCTTTATTATTTCAACTGTCTGCTTTTCAGAAACGGACATTTCATATATCTTTTTATGAGGGTCAAGCACAAAACCATAACGGTCAGTTATTTCCTTAATTTTTTCGATATATTTATCCATATCAAAGCTTTTTTCATCTTCAAGACCAAGAACTATGTTCTCTGCAGCAGAAAAGACATCAACAAGCTTAAAGTGCTGATGTATCATTCCTATCTTATAATCAAATGCATCCTTTGGAGATGTTATTCTGACCTCTTCGCCGTCAATAAAAATCTGACCGCTGTCAGGATAATATATCCCTGAAACCATATTCATAAGCGTTGTTTTTCCGCTTCCGTTTTCGCCAAGAATAGAAAGAATTTCGCCCTTTCTTACCTTGATGGAAACATTCTTGTTTGCAACAACACTTCCAAAGGTTTTCGTTATATTCCTTAGTTCCAAAGCAACCTTTTGTTCCATACCTTTTCTCCATTTTTCATATTTTTGTATTTGAATAAAAATATATTAATATATTCTTATTCAAATACAAATTTAATATAGGGTGGGGCTTCCCCCACCCTATTTATTAAATTTTCTTAGAACATACTGTTAAGAAGTGTGATACCATCAATATTTAAGTCAAAGTAAGGAGCACTGCGATATTCTGATTCGTGGAAATATCCGTCCTTGATAACTTCTGTATCTTTTTCATATGCAGCATCTGTATCAACGTCAGCTAAATATGAATCAAGCTTTTTGCCTTCAACTGTGAAATTATTTGTATCAAACACTTTGATTTCACCTGCAATAAGTTTTGCTTTTGCTTCATCAATAGCAGCCTGAGTTCCTTTAGCCGCTGCCTGTTCGTTAACTTCTGTTAATGCAACTGCACCAGCTTCAAAGCCTTCGCACCAGTCATATGGAATTTCTTTGCCTTCCTGAGCTGATTCGATGATAAGCTTGAAATATGGGCTCCAGTCAATTCTTGAAGAAACGATAAATGTGTTAGGACAAGCACTCTTTGTGCTTCCGTTGTATGATACGTTTGGAACACCTGCATTTTCACAAGCAGTAGGAGCACCCATAGAGTCAGCATGCTGGCTTATAAGAACACACTTGTTGCTGAGAAGTTTTGTTGCAGCTTCTTTTTCCAAAGCTTCATCATACCAACTTCCTGTGAACTGAACTTCCATTGTTACTGAAGGACATACTGATTTTGCACCAAGATAGAATGATGTGTAACCTGAAATAACTTCAGCATATGTATATGCACCAACATAACCCATCTTCGCTTCTTCAGCTGTGATTTTTCCGCTTTCTATCATTTCATTAAGCTTCATACCTGCTGCAATACCTGCAAGATATCTGCCTTCATAAATTGAAGCAAATGCATTATGGAAGTTTGCAACTTTTTCTGTATGAGCTGTTGTTCCTGTTGCATGACAGAATTCAACATCAGGGAATTCTTTTGCAGCTTTTAAAATATATGGCTCGTGGCCAAAGCTGTTTGCAAATACTACATCGCAACCCTGATCAGCAAGGTCTGCTGCAGCTTCATAACATTCATTTCCCTCAGGAATGTTTGTTTTGAAAATAACCTGTTCTGCAGTTAATCCAAGCTCTTCAGTTGCAAGTTTTGCAGCATCTAAAAAGTTCTTGTCGTAGGTTGAGTTTTCATCATGTAAGAAGATGAAACCAATTTTGAAATCTGCGTTTGCGTTTTCATCGCCGCAGCCTGCAAGCATAGCAACTGATGCTACAAGCAAAGCAGCAACTAAAAGTAGTGAAAAAATCTTTTTCATTTTAGTACCCTCCTGCCTTCTGGCATTTTAAAAAAATTTATGTAAATTATTATTTACACACAAACCTTATTTCCTGAACTTTAGAGAATCTTCCGTCATAGATTCAACTATCGCAAGGGAATCAACTCTTATTCCCTTTGCTCTCAGTTCATCTCCGCCTCCCTGAAATCCTTTCTCAATAGCAATTGCACATCCAACAAGCTTCGCCTCTGCCTGATTTATTATGTCCATTAACCCATTAAGAGCATTTCCCTTTGCAAGAAAATCATCAATAACTAAAAGCCTGTCACCACAGTTTAAAAAATCCTTACTTACAACTGCCTTATAAACATTTTTTCTGGTAAACGATGTGACTGTTGAATAATAAACATCATCCGAAATATTATCCGATTTATTCTTTTTTGCAAAAACAACGGGAACCTTTAAAAAATGGGCTGCGGCAAAAGCTATGGGTATTCCTGAGGTTTCAATAGTCAAAATTTTATTTACATCCTCGCCTTTATAAAGCCCTGCTATCTCTCTTCCCATTTCCATCATAAAATCAATATCAATACAATGATTAAGAAAGCAATCTACTTTTAATATATTACCGGGAAGAACTTTTCCCTCTTTTAATATTTTCTCTTCTAATGCTATTATGATAACCCACTCCCAATCGAAAAATCAGCATCATTTTATCAATTTTAGTATAGCATAATCATATATAAAAGTCAAACAAAATTCTTCCTTTTATATTATTTTTTTACATATATTTCACACAAAAAAGCAGAGACATAAAGTCTCTGCTTTAAATAATATCTAGTTTGTATAATTATCAAAATATCCCTGAAC
>JAZSOT010000028.1:0-1763 GCA_045537065.1 Clostridia bacterium
TCGTACGATACAGCACCCATTATTTTTTCTTTGGCAGCTCCTAAATAGTCGTATTCCTCAAGCACCGCAAGCCTGCCGGCTCCGTCAAACTTGATTGAATAACCTACAGCCGTGCCGTTAAAAGTAACAACCACGTCCGGAAGTCCCGTGGATTTACGGGCAAAAGCATAACCATCCTTTGCTTCCAATACAACTTCAAACGTATAGGTGTTTTTTTCTGCAAAAACTCCTGTAAACGGAAGAGCTAAAGCAGCACCTGTGCTTTGGTAATTCTCATACCATGTTGCATCGTACCCTTCCACGCCCTCGCTGTATTTCAGATAATGCGGACGGGCAATGGACTGTCTTCCGATTTTTGGTTCTATAATATCCGAAACATTAACATGTGTGATTTCCTTATGTTCCGTTACTTCGGGGAAGGTATAAGACACAACCGCCATAGCCCACCTTTGATACTCAAAGGCTTTGCTGACCTTCGCTTCCTTACCGTTTACGGTTGCTTTCAAGTTATAGGCGGTAGCGGTTGCATCGAATTCATATCCATCCTTTGCTTCCACCCATATCTCAACGGTATAAATATGCCCCGATTGAAATTTCTCGGTCAGCTTCATATATCTTTTTTCTGTTTCGTCATACCATTCAGCATTTTGATATACCTTGTAGTTTGAATCATTATTTACCGTTGTTGCTGTTTTGTGCCATTCTAAAGGCTCACCTGCAACCGGTTTTTCTATATTCAAATCTACTTTGGTGATAACGTCTGTTGCCGTCGCAGTTATCGGCAATATTGACAGCATCATTATTAAACTTAATAAAACACCCAAAAATTTTTTCATTATTGAAATCACTCCTTATTTCTTTTGTATCTCACAAGATTCCCAAAACTGTCCTCGATAGATAATATATTTTCACATATGAAATATTTGAATGTGCTCGGCATCAAATCACCTAAAAAATGAATTAATACACTATCTCCGTTATCTCTATATGTAAATTCTTTTTTTGCTTCAAAAAAGGAATAGAATCCCTTCCCGTCATGCAGAAAATTATATGCACAAAAGGACAGCTCTGCGCTTATCCAACATCCGATAAGTTTATTTTCCATAGCTATGCCCACGGATCAGCTTCTTTTGGAAGTCTGATTTCAGAAAGACATTGAATATCGTTCAAAAACCATTGTCCGGTCGAAGGCTTCTTGCGAAGCTTTACAGAACGCATATTGTCAGCACCGCCACTTTTAACCCAAAGGGTTGCCCAATTTTCATTATCAAAGGAATACGGATTTTCATATATTGCTATTGTCATAGGTTGAGATGGAGTATAACCGTTGTCAGGTGTTGCACCGTCAAAATATGAAAATGGTATATATTCTTTTTCATAAAGCCTGTCTTTATAAAACTGCTTTTCATAAGGACTTATGCTTTCGGGACCTTTGAGAAAGTCAAGCATTTCTAAAACGCTGTCGGGATTATCTTTATACAAGCACAATGCAAGTATGGTAAGTGCTGCAGTTTTGAAAGGGGTATCAAGTGATGCTTCGGGAAGAGCCTGAAGCTCACTTAAATTTTGTGGAACAGCAGTAAAGCTAAAGCGTTCAGATCTGTTTTTGCCCTTACCAATAGAATTTACTGCATTGGTAATCGTCTTTGAAGCCTCTCTTTTTATTGTGCTTTCAGCTATATTTTTCAAAGAATCAAAAATACCCATAACTTTTTCACTCCTTTTCATATCGCATTGTCATAAATGTGAATAGTCCGTTTTCA
>JAZSOT010000052.1:0-4472 GCA_045537065.1 Clostridia bacterium
ATTGACGAAATGGCTCTTTCTTATGCAGAGATTAAAGCACTCACAACGGGAAATCCGTATATCAAAGAGAAAATGGACTTGGATACACAAGTAGCTAAATTAAAGCTCATTAAATCGTCATTTATGAGCCAAAAATACGAGCTTGAGGACAAGGTAATAAAAGAATACCCCCGAACCATTGCAGACCTTACAGAGCGAATTAAAGGCTTTGAGGGCGATATTGCTATTGTTGAGAAATATCCGAAACAAGAAGATGTTTTCTATCCAATGACCATTGACGGATTACCTTATACAGATAAAGAGAAAGCCGGCACGGCATTACTTGAACGATGCAAGAAAATGACATCACCTGAACCGACACCTATTGGAGATTACAGAGGGTTTTCAATGGACTTGTCTTTTGATACAACAACGAAGGTTTTCTATGTATCGCTCAAAGGACATTTAAGCCATAAGGTAGAGCTTGGTACAGATGTATTTGGTAACTTGCAAAGACTTGATAATGCTCTTGAAGGACTTCCAAAGAGATTAGAAATCGTAATTGAAAATCTTTCTGAAACACAAAAGCAGTTAGAAACTGCAAAAATTGAAAGTCAGAAAGAGTTCCCGCAAGAAGCAGAGCTTCAGGCTAAAATCGAAAGACTTGCAGAGGTTGATGTTCTTCTTAATATGGATAAAAAAGACCGTGAAGGTGCAGACCTCGGTGAGCCTGACGATGCAGAAGTTCCGCAGAAAAAAGTTGTAGGATTGGAGAGATAAAAATGAGTACAGAAAATTTAAGACAGACTTTATGGGAGAAAGCTACTAAAGAGCAAAGCGATTATATCGAACATCTTAAAACGCTTCCCCCGGAACAGATTATTGACAGAGCTTATGAGAAAGTAATGCGTGATGATATTCTGATTACCTTTGAAGATGATTCTCTGTCTGATAAGCAAGTCGCAGCACTTGCAAAATTAGATTATCCGTTATCAGTTTGTTATGACGAATGGCAAAAGACGGATGTAACCTATATGGACAGACTTCGTGATGTGGTCGATGATGTAGCGAATGATCTTATAAAACAGAACGAAGCCGAAAAACAAAATAACAAGAAAAGGCACGAGCCTGAGAGATAGTATTTGATAATAAGCCTACTGCCCTAAAACAGTAGGCTTGTGTTTTTGAGGGAATGAACAAAAGTCATATTATGTCGAAAAGTTTTTTGAAATTTTTTTAGAAACATACGGTATGTTGCATAGTTTCATCTTTATAATGCAAATCAGAAGAAGGTAAAACCCAAGAGAAATATAATGCGGAAGCATTTGTTTTAGCAAGCACGGAAATTTGCCGTCAAATTTCCCCTTGTTAGTGGCTACGCCCCTAATACCCCGATGCTTGCTGCATCAAAAGTGAGGTGAAAAGTAATGAATAAAGTTATAAAGCAAACTATCCGTCTTACAGAAAAACAACATTCACATCTTAAAATTCAGGCACAAAAAAGCGGATTGAAAATGGAACCTTATGTCAGAAAACTCATAATGGGTTTTGAGGTAAAAGCAAGACCACCTAATGAGTATGCTCAACTTATAAAAGAAGTCAATGCAATCGGTAACAACATAAATCAGATTGCTCATATTGCAAATGCAACCGGAACAATCTCTCAAACCGAAATTGACATTGTTAAGAAAAACCAAAATGACATTATGAGATTGGTGAAGGGGTTGAGATGAAATGGCTATTACAAAAATATGGTCTATAAAGTCAAGACTTGATACAAGCCTTAACTACATCGCAAATCCTGAAAAAACAACTCTGAAACCAAATATAGATGCACGGGAAGGTGTTATTAAGTACATCAAAAACGAGGACAAGACCGAACGATGCAAATATGTTCAGGCATATCATTGTTCGGATGACGCTCCCTTTAACGATATGCTACAAACTCAAAAAGATTGGTGCAGAAACGAAAGGAAAAACGGTGTGCTTGCATATCACATAGTTCAATCCTTTAAGGACTTTGAAACAACTCCGGAAGTTGCACACGAATGTGGAAAAGAACTCTGCGAGAGATTGTTTGGAAAATTTGAATGTATTATTGCAACACATCTTGACCATGACCACCTGCATAATCACATCATAATAAACTCTACATCGTTTTTGGATGGCTCAATGTATAAGAATAACTTCAAAGATTACTTCGTTGACATACGAGGAATATCTGATGCTATATGCAGAGAGCATTGTTTATCAGTTATCGAAAATCCAAAACACAGAGGTATGCACTATGGTGAATGGTTAGCACTTAAAGAAGGCAGACCAACAATAAGAGGTCAGGTTCGTATTGATTTAGATGAAATTATCAAAGCTTCCTACACAATGAAAGAGTTTTGGAAGTTGCTTGAGGAACGAGGGTTCGTTATTTGCAGACGCAGACCAAAATACGAATACACATCATTCATACCGCCTTATGGAACTAAACAAATAAGACTTGATAAGCTCGGACCGGAATATACCGAAGAAGCAATCCTTGAAAGAATCATAACAGCAAGAAACAAAATCAGGACTGCATCACCTACGGAGCTTCCGAAACGGAAGGTTTATAAATACAAAGGTGATTTGAAAAATATGAAGTCTGTAAAACTCAAAGGATTTAAGGCACTGTATTTTCACTATATGTATTTCTTCAAAATCATTCCAAGAAAGTCAACTCCGCAGAGAGTGTCATTCTTTATGCGTGATGAACTTATAAAATTCGAGCGTTACCAAAAGCAGTTTAAGTTCCTATATAAAAACAACATAGAAACAGGAACACAGTTATCAGACTTTCAGAAATCTAAGGAGCGTGAGATTGATGACTTAGTTGCAGAAAGAAAAACGCTTTATTCATCCCGAACCGAAGAAAACGAGGACGAGATTAAGGATAAGGCTGAAAAAATCAATACAAAGCTTCGTGCTATTCGTATGGATGTGAAAATGTGTAAAGCAATAGCAGTTGATTCATACAAAATTTCACGGAAATATGAGCAAGCAAAAGCTTTAATTAAACAAGCAGAAATGGAGGCGAAAGCTAATGAACACAAGCGGCGAGGTCGCTGATTTAATGGTCAAAGAAGGCTTGATGATTACCGAAGAAGTTGTAAAGCTTACCGGACTTGGAGCAAAAAATCTTGCAGCTATCGTAATTGCCCTTTTGAAAGAAGATAACAAACTTCAGGGCAAAACCAACCTCAAGAAATTGCTTAAATCTGATAAACCTCTTTGTATTATGCAAATCAAAGAAAGCGACATTGGAAAATTCAACTCAGAAGCAAAGAAATACGGTGTTTTGTTTACGGCAGTAAACGATAAGTCAAATGATTCAGGGTTGTGCGATATTATCGCAAAGCAGGATGATGTGACAAAGCTTAACTACATTATGGAAAAGCTTGGGTATTCTGCAGTTGAACCTGAAATTGAACCTGAACCGGAGCCTGAAAAGAAAGAGCCTGAAAATGATAAGGATGAAAAGGCTCCCGAACAGACAAATGAGGACAAATCAAAAAACGCAGTTCCCCGTGCGAAGGAGAAGAAAAAAGAAAATCAGCAAGAGAAAGAATCTACGAAGCACGGGGTTACAGACAAAACGGAAAACCGTACTAATGGAAAACCTTCCGTAAAGCAAAAGGTTGAGGACATTAAGGCGGAACAAAACAAGCAGAAAGCTGAAAAGGCTCCTGAAAAGCAAAAGAACAACGAACATACTCAACCGAGCAAAAAAAAGAAGAAAAAGAATCGTAAGAAAGGCAAAGGCAGATGATATGATTGTTAAATCTCGATATAGAGAGCCGCCGTAGAAAGCGGTAAATTCTCTAAAAAACAAATTGGACAAAATTTTTTATATGGAGGTATTAAATAATGAGTAGAAAAGGAAATTTTAAGTCTATCTTATCAATTATTTTAACTATTTGTATGATGGCATCGCTTGTGCCGAATGTGTTTGCAGCACAGAGCAACGAATACACCGATCCGGCGGAAGTTTGGTTATCGTCAAATAACCGAACCAACGAGCTTGATGTCAATGCGACAACTACTTATGAAACACAATATTGTTGCGTGTGTGATAAGACTACAAATGTTTTAACATACAGAGTTCCCGAATATACCCGTTCAGGTGAAACGGCACTCAATCGTGATGTTCAGTATTCAGACGGAACAAAGATTGATGGCGAAGGGCGAGGAAATCTTGACGATGGAACACCGGGCGTTGATGCGTATTACACCGGGTATCATTGGACAAAGGCGGTGTGTCAGACTTGCGGAACAATAAATCCCGGTAGCGGTTATTTGCACTATGGTTTTAACAACAATGTATATGGGTTGTATCCTTGTGATAATAACTTCTATCTTCAGTTCGACAATACAACTCACGAGCATTATGATGAAGATTACCACCTGACAACACTCAAGCGTGGCGAATACTGTAAGTTCTGTAAAGGCACTTACGCAAGAGC
>JAZSOT010000040.1:0-12475 GCA_045537065.1 Clostridia bacterium
TAACGCCTTGTGCATAATACGGAAATTATATTAAATTAACGCAGAGGAGAAAATAATGATTTTAACTGTTACAGCAAATCCTACAATAGACAGAGTTTATTTTATAGATGACTTTAAAATTGGCAGAGTACACAGGGTGAACCAAATATCCCGTTCTGCAGGAGGAAAAGGAATAAATGTGGCACGTGTTGCAGGTCTTATGGGTATAAAAACTGCAGCAATGGGGTTTGTTGGCGGATATACAGGTGATTTCATTCAGGCTGAGATAGAAAAACAGGGAATAAAAAATCTATTCACACACATTGTGGGAGAAACCAGAACTTGTGTTAATATTTCCAATAAAAACGGTGTTTCAGGAGAGATTTTAGAAGAAGGACCTGTGATTTTGGAGGAAGAAAGAAATCAATTTATAAAAGAATATTCTTCCTGCGTTAAGGATTATGATATTATTTGTGTTTCGGGAAGTCTGCCAAAAGGGCTTACAAGCTATTTTTATAAAGAGCTTATCCAAATTGCAAGGGAAAACGGAAAGAAAATTATTGTGGATACCAGCGGGAATGTGCTTGAAGAAATACTTTCCGCAAGGCCATATATGGTCAAACCAAATCAGGACGAACTTTCTATACTTATGAATAAAGAAATCAAAACAGATGACCATATAAAAGAAGCCCTTTTCTATCTTTTTGAAAAAGGAGTAGAAGTTCCATTTATATCTATGGGAAAAGATGGTGCTGCTGCATTGATAGACGGGTGCTTTTTAAGATTTTTTTCACCTGATGTTAAGGTGGTAAATGCTGTTGGCTCGGGGGACAGCACTGTTGCAGGTGTTGCATCGGGACTTGATATGGGATATGACTTAGAAAAAGCTATAAAGCTTGGTATGGCATCAGGAACTGCAAACACGCAGTTTGAACAAACGGGAATTGTTACAAAGGAATTGGTAGAAAAATTTTATTCCAGAGTTACGGTTAAGAAGATTTAAATATACAGAGACTAATATAGAGCCGGAATTATTTGTTATTTAAAGAAGGAGAACTTTTATGAAAAAGTTATTAATTGTTGACGGAAACAGTATTTTAAACAGGGCATATTATGGCATAAGACCCCTCAGTGCCCCTGATGGAACACCTACAAATGCGGTTTACGGCTTTTTAAATATATTGTTTAAATATATGGATGAAGAAAGCTTTGACTATCTTGCGGTTGCTTTTGATGTGAAAGAAAAAACCTTCCGTCACAAAATGTACACAGAATATAAGGCTCAGCGAAAACCGGCTCCCGAAGATTTTATAAAACAGCTTCCTATTATAAAGGAAGTTTTGTCTGCAATGAATATTGCCTGCATTGAAAAACCGGGGTATGAAGCGGATGATATTATTGGAACTATCTCTGTTTTCTGTGACAGAGAGGGTGTTGAATGCCGGATTTTAACAGGTGATAAGGACGATTTGCAACTTGCAACAAAAAATGTTAAAATAAGTCTTGTAATCACAAGGATGGGAACAACGACCACAACCTTATATGATGAAGATGGTGTTATTGAAAAATACGGGGTGACTCCAAAGGAATTTATAGATGTTAAAGGTCTTATGGGTGATTCATCTGATAATATTCCGGGGGTAAAAGGAATTGGCGAGAAAACTGCATTTTCCATTATCGGGGAATATAAAAGTATAGAAAATATATATGCAAATATTGAAAACTTAAATGCAACCCCATCTGTGAAGAAAAAGCTTGAAGAGGGGAAAGAGGATGCTTATCTTAGCAAAACTCTTGCAACAATTGATGTTAATGTTCCTATTGACCTTGATTTTAAGGCTTTTGAAATAAAGGAATATAATAGTGATGCGTTGGCACAGCTTTTTGCAAGGCTTAATTTTAAGTCATTTATGGAAAAGCTTAACTTAAAAGCTGATGTAAAAACTGAAACTATGCCTGAATATGAAAAAATCCAGGCAGATTCAGCTCAAATGATTGAAAAGATAAAAGCGTCAAATGATTTTGTGTATGGATTAAATGATAAATATTTTGTCATTCTTGATACAAACAAAAAAGACCAGCTTGTGTATGTAGAAAATCCTGCAAAGGAAGTATTAAATGCATTTTTTGAGAATGAAACTATAAGAAAAACAGCCCACGACATAAAGAGCGATATATTAATGCTTAACAAATTGGGAGTGGAATTTAAGGGAGAGTATTTTGACACTTTAATTGCATCATATATTCTGACACCCGAAAAATCCTCCTATAAGGTGGAGGACCTAGTTCTTCAATATTTAGGAATATCTCTTTCAAATGAGAACAAGGAAGAAGAAATTCAGCTTAGCTTTGATTTTGGTGACGAAGAAAAAAGTGACGATGTATTCTTTGATGAAGTATATGCAGTCTTTATGCTGAAAGATGTTCTTAAGAAAAAGGCAGAAGAGAATGGACAGATGTATCTCCTTGAAAAAATAGAGTTTCCTCTTGTTAAGGTTCTTGCGGATATGGAAGCAGAGGGTGTTTTTGTTGATAAAAATGCACTTTTGGAATTTGGTGAAATTTTAACTAAAAGAATTATGGAGCTTGAGGAGATGATATATTCTTTTTCAGGAAAAGAGTTTAATATAAATTCTCCGAAACAGCTAGGCGAGGTTTTGTTTGAAGATTTGAAACTTCCTCACGGAAAGAAAACAAAAACAGGATATTCAACGGGAATTGATGTTTTGAAAAAGCTTGAAAATGACCATGAAATTGTCCGTTATATAATGGAATACAGACATCTTGCAAAGCTGAAATCAACATATGTTGAGGGATTAAGTGCAGTTATATGCAAAGAGTCAGGCAGAATTCATTCAAGCTTTAACCAAACAGTAACAACAACAGGAAGAATAAGCTCAACAGAACCAAATCTACAGAACATTCCGGTAAGAACGGAAATAGGCAGAGAAATAAGAAGAATGTTTATTGCTCCTGAGGGGAAAGTTCTTATTGATGCGGACTATTCACAGATAGAACTGAGAGTACTTGCTCATGTTTCGGATGATAGGAATATGATTGATGCATTTAATTCGGATGCAGATATTCACAGCAAAACAGCTTCAATGGTGTTTAATCTTCCTCTTGATAAGGTAACATCTGTAGAAAGGTCAAGAGCAAAAGCAGTAAACTTTGGTATTGTTTACGGCATAGGTGAATTTTCACTTTCTCAGGATTTGAAAGTATCTATGAAACAAGCGAAAGAATATATTGACGGATATTTCAGAACATATCCGAAAATCAAGAGCTTTATGGATGAGACTATTAGTATGGGCAGAGAAAAAGGTTATGTAAAAACCATGTTTGAAAGAAGAAGATACCTACCCGAACTTAAAGCCACCAATAAGAATATTCAGGCATTCGGCGAAAGAATGGCAATGAATGCACCTATTCAGGGAACGGCAGCTGATATAATAAAAATTGCAATGGTTAATGTTTATAATAAGCTGAAAGAGAATAATCTTAAATCGAAGCTAATTCTTCAGGTGCACGACGAACTTATTATAGAAGCACCTCTTGATGAGGAAGAGCAGGTAAAAAATATTTTAAAATGTGAAATGGAAAATGCAATAGCTTTAAGTGTTCCTTTAAAGGTTGATATGAATACGGGAAAAAGCTGGTATGATACAAAATAAAAAAGCAGGGATTTTTATGAAAATTATTGGAGTAACAGGAGGCATAGGCTCAGGGAAAAGCACTGTCTCAAATATGTTCAGGCAGTTTGGAGCAGACGTTGTTGACGCAGATGAAATTTCAAGGAATGTAACGAAAAAAAACGGCAGTGCATTCTTAGATATAGTACGTAATTTCGGTGAAGAAATTCTGCTGGAAGACGGAGAGATAGATAGAAAAAAGCTTGGACAAATTGTTTTTTCGGATAAAAATAAGCTTGCGGTTTTAAATAAAATAACCCATAAATATATTTTTATAGAAATGGAAAAAAGAATAAAGGAAAGCAAGGCAGAAATTATTATACTTGATGTTCCCTTGTTGTTTTCAAAAGATTTTAGGATTAAATATGATTATTCTGTGGGAGTCACGGCGAATATAAGTGAAAGAATAAAAAGAGTGAAAAATCGTGATGGTTTAACAGAAAATGAAATTTTAATGAGGATAGAAAAACAGATAAGCGATGATGAGCTTGAAGAAAAAGCAGATTTCATTATAGAAAATAATGATTATAACAAAACGTTAAAAAGTGTTGAGCAAATATTGAAAATAGTTAAAGGATGATTTAATTGGCAGGAAGAAGAAAAAAAAGAGGGTGTCTTAAGTTTTTGTTTCTTTGCGGGATAACAGTATTTTTACTTTTCTTTGTTATCGGCGAGGGAAGAGAAAAAATCCTTGAATATATGTATCCTCTTAAATATAGCGACCTGGTTGAAAAATATTCGGATGAAAATAATCTTGATAAATATCTTGTTTATTCGGTTATAAGAACAGAGAGCAAGTTCAAAGAAGATGCCACATCAAGTGTTGGAGCTAAGGGGCTTATGCAGCTTATGGACTCAACGGCTGCGGATTGTAATATAAAAGGCGGCTTCGGGTATAATATTCCGGAGGAGATATATAAACCGGATGTTAATATATCCCTTGGTTGCTATTATCTTAAAAAACTTATAGATACTTATGACGGGGATATTTCTCTTGCTATAACAGCCTATAATGGCGGAGCAGGAAATGTTGGAAAATGGCTTAAGGACGAAAATCTTACAGATGGAGACGGAGGGCTTATTGATATTCCCTTTGAAGAAACAAAAGGCTATGTTGACAAAGTATTAGATGCTTATAATAAATATACTAACATATATAACGGGAGGTAAAGCAAATGAAATATGAAGAACTTACAATAAAAAATGAAAACGGATTTTTAAATCTTGATAAAGGAGAAAAAGAGAAAATCTTTGATTTTTGTGAGGCCTACAGAAAGTGTATATCTCTTTGCAAAACAGAAAGAGAATTTGCAGATGAAGCAAAAAGAGTCCTGGAAAAGGCAGGTTTTGTTCCTGTAGAGACGGTTTCCTGTTTGAAATCAGGAGACAGAGTTTATCAGATAAACAGGGGGAAAGGTATTTTTGCGGCAGTTATCGGCAATGAAAAAATAACCGAGGGTATTAATATTGTTGGTGCTCATATTGACTCACCCCGTCTTGATTTAAAACAAAATCCCATCTATGAGGAGTCTGGCTTTGCATATTTTAAGACCCAGTATTATGGGGGAATTAAGAAATATCAGTGGCTTACAATTCCTCTTTCAATTCACGGAGTTATAGTGAAAAAGGACGGAACACAGATAGAGGTTTCAATAGGTGAAAAAGAGAATGAGCCTGTATTTACAATTTCGGATTTATTGCCTCACCTTGCCCAGGACCAGTCACAGAAAAAGGTTACCGATGCATTCCCAGGTGAAAATTTAAACGTTATTCTAGGAAATATCCCCGACTGTGATGAGGATGCCAAGGATAAGGTTAAATATGCGGTATTAAAGCTTTTGAATGAGAAATATGATATAACAGAAATTGATTTCGTAAGCAGTGAAATTGAAATTGTTCCAACAGGTGATGCAAGAGACCTTGGATTTGACCGCAGTATGATTTTGGGATATGGACACGACGACAGAGTATGTGCATATCCTGCACTCAAAGCATTAGCAGCTCTTAAAAATACTGAAAAAACTGCAGTTTGTCTTCTGGTTGATAAGGAAGAGGTTGGCAGTATGGGAAGCACAGGTATGAAATCAGAATTTTTTGATTATATGGTTGCAAGGCTTATTAAGCTTAAAGAAGGGGAATATGATGAGCTTATGCTTAAAGAAACCTTCTCAAAGTCAATGTGTCTTTCTGCTGATGTTGGGGCAGCCTTCGACCCGCAGTTCCCAGAGGTTTATGAAAGAAGAAATGCGCCGTTTGTAAATAATGGTCTTATGATAACAAAATACACAGGAGGTAAAGGAAAAGGCGGTTCCAGTGATGCCAGTGCGGAGTTTGTTGCAAAGGTAAGAAATATTTTTGACGAAAACGGAGTTAAGTGGCAAACAGGCGAGCTTGGAAAAACCGATGTTGGCGGCGGAGGAACTATTGCGCAGTTTGTTGCAAATAAGAATATTGATATAGTTGATTGCGGAGTAGCCCTGCTTTCAATGCACGCCCCTTATGAAATTGCAGGAAAGTTTGATATTTATTCTGCATATAAAGGATATAAGGCGTTCTACGAAGCTGAATAATTTGACAATGAACATCCTTTTTGGTATAATATGAAAAAGGAGTGAAAATGATGAACTTTGTAGAAATGACTATAGGTAAACAGAAAAATATAGCGCTTATTGCCCATGACGGAAAAAAGGAAGACCTTATTAACTGGTGCAACAAGCATAAAGATATTTTAAGCCACCATTTTTTATGCGGAACAGGAACAACCGCAAGAATGCTGGCGGATAGAACAGGTCTTCCCGTAAGGGGATATAACAGCGGTCCATTAGGGGGCGATTTGCAAATAGGTGCAAAAATTGTTGAGGGGAGAATAGATGTTATAATCTTTTTCTCAGACCCGCTCACAGCACAGCCTCACGACCCTGATGTTAAAGCACTTCTAAGAATTGCACAGGTTTATGATATTCCTATTGCAAACAACACGGCATCTGCGGATTTTATTATTAAATCATCACTTATGGATGAAGAATATAATCATAAGATAATAGATTTTAATAAGACAATAGCAGAAAGAGCGAGTACATTATAAGAAATAAAACTCGGCAGATTTTTGGTCTGCCGAGTTTTTTATAACTTATTTTTTGTTAGTATCTTTTCAACTGAAACAGATGGAGTTCTTATGCATCTTTTCATCATATAAAGACAGTTTTCATCTTTTGAAACATTATTTATTCCGCTTTCGCAGGAAAGACTGCATTTGAAGCCCATTTCTTTAATAATGTCATAAGATGCTTCCGAAACACTGCCGAAAGGATATGTATAGGTGGAGGGGGTCTGATTCATTTTTTCTTCAAAGTTTGTTTGAAGCTTTTTAAGGTCTTCTGTCAGGACTTTTTTATATTCTTCCTGACTTTCTCCCTTTTTCTTTTTGCTTCCGTTTCTGCCTTTGTCTGTGGAGTGGAGATTATAGGAATGGTTTTGCAGTTCAATAACTCCTGATGTGGACATTTCCTTTATATCATCCCAGGTAACATGGGAATAGTTTTCGTTTTTTTCTCCATTTTCCGTATATAAATCAGTGTAATATCCAATAACCGATAAAACTCCTCTATAGCCGTATTCCTTAAGAAGAGGGTATGCATAAACATAGTTATTATAATATCCGTCATCAAAGCTTAGAACGATAGGCTTTTCGGGAAGAGGCTTGTTATCGTAAACGTATGCCACCAAATCTTCCATAACCACGGTGTTGTAGCCTTTTTCTTTGAGATATTTAAGGTCTTCTTCAAACTGATTTTCGGTAACAATAAATTTACTGCTTCTAGAGTTTGTTTTTAAGATATTGTGATACATAATTATAGGAACGCAAACAGTATCTGTTGCACTTTCAGTTGAAGACGGGACAGCCTTCTTTGAACTAAATTGAATAAATCCGAATGCTGCCACAATCATTGCGACTATTGCAAAATAGGATATTATAGTTTTCATTTTGATAACATACATCAGAAATTACCTCCGTTATTTATATTGTAGTAGTTATATTTTCTCGTATATTCCTTGGTCTCCTTGCTATATATAACCTCGGATTGATTTTGACTTAAGAATTTTGTAAGCTGATAGCAGTCAATCCATATTTCCCCATTGCCGTCTTTTTGGGATTCGTCAAAAATAAGCTGAATGCCGAAATGAAGATGAGGGGTGTCAATATTGTTTACGTTTTCCTTGTCGCTGTAACCTGTCATACCTAAGTATCCAATAACATCTCCTGCATAAACGGTGTCTCCCTCTGAAAGGCCTTTAACATAAGGATGGTCTTTTCTAAGATGTGCATAGTAGTAATATCTTTTTTTATCAAAACTCCTGATTCCAATTCTCCAGCCTCCGTATCTGTTCCAGCCGAGAGCTTCAATTGTTCCGCTTTCAACAGCAACAATAGGTGTGCCCACACTTCCCATAAGGTCGTGACCTAAGTGTTTTCTTTTGTAGCCAAAGCTTCTTGCAGAGCCAAAATCGTCGTAATGGGAATACCCAAAGCCAGAGGCGATGGGTGAAAAAACTTTAAGACCATAACACTCAGCCCATTCTTTTGTTTCGGGGTCGCCATCTATTGGAACTTCCTTGCCATAAGCTCCTATATATTCTCCGAGAACTGCTGAATAAGCCTCGAAATAATAGTTATAATATTTCATATCTTTTGATAAATCCTTTATAGTTTTTCCATCTTGAAGCATTTTTTCAAGATTTGTAATCTGTGCTTTTGTGTATGATTTGAAGTTTCCTCCGTTTCCCGCTGCAAGGTAGGATAGCGCCTCTATCCAGTTTATGTGATTATCGGAGGATGAAGATTTTATATCTAAATTCATAGCGTCTTTAAGTGCCTGATTTGTAATATTAAAATCAACCCATTTAATAAATTTGTTGTTTTTTGTGTTGCTTTCTGATAACACAGGGCTTGTTTCAAATGGTGCGTTAAAGTGTCCGTGAAGAATGGTTATGGATAATATAACAAGAATAAAAAGCAGAAAGTGCCTTAATTTTAAGGTTATGAACATAAAATAACCTCCCATATAAAAGTATATGGAAGGTTATTTATTAATAGAACATATTTAGTTAATTTCAAGAACTCCGCCCTGAAGAGCATCAACTGCCCACTCTGCGTCAATTTTTGCATAATCCTCTTTTGCAAAGTGAGTTGTTAGGAAATGCTCATAAAGATTTCGGTAAGTATCCAGGGAGAGTGTTGTTTCGCAGTTTTCTCCGTCTGCAGTAATAAAAAAGAAGTAAAGCTTGTCATTTTCTTTGTTTTTGCCTGCATAAAAAACTCCAAGAAGTTCGGAATTTGGTCGTTCTTCTTCAAACTGCTCTTCAAATAAGAGTTTGTAAAGCTCAATAACTCTGTCATCAATCCCGTCTTCAAGCATGGAAATTTTTTCAATAAAGCCGTTAATTGTATTAACAATTCGGAGGCTGAATCCGTTAAGCTTAAACTTTCTTATGGTTTCATTTTCTTCATCATCGTTCGATGAGAGACAAATGATTTTTTTCTCTTCTTCGTCCATATAAATTGTGTTATATGAAACCATAATGGACTCACCGCAAATATCACAGTTATATTTAAAAATATCTCGTGAAAATATTTTCTCTCTGATCTTTGGATTTTTATTTATATCAATAATTTTATACTGAGTGAAAAGCCCCTTGCTTTCGCAAGAAGGACAGCACACATCTATATTTATTGTCTCTGTCATTTTTTGCTCCTTTTAGTTAATTTTTTCAATGTTATACGGAGTTGTTTGATAAACATAATAGTTAAGCCAGTTGGAATAAAGAAGATTTGCATGGGCTTTCCATATGTTTTTAGGCTCATTTTCGGGGTTATCATCAGGAAAATAATTTTTTGGAATACTGGGATTAATTCCCGCATCAAGGTCTCTTAAATATTCCTTTTTTAAGGTGTCAAAATCGTATTCGGAATGTCCTGTGATAAAGAACTGTCTTTCATCCTTAGCAGTAACGATATATATTCCAACATCCTCTGAAGATGCAAGAATTTCAAGCTGAGAAACCTTTTCAACATCCTCCTTTAATATTTCGGTGTTTCTTGAATGCGGAGCATAGAAAAAGTCGTCAAAACCGCGAAGAAGCATTTTATGTTTCTTTTCAGGATTAACTGTGTGCCCATATATGCCTGAAACTTTTTCCTTAAGGGGATATTTCTTTATTCCGTAGTGGTAGTAAAGACCCGCCTGAGCACCCCAGCAAATGTGAAAAGTGGAGGTAACATTTTTCTTTGACCATTCCATTATCTCACAAAGCTCTTCCCAGTAGTCAACCTCTTCGAACTCCATAGTCTCAACAGGTGCACCTGTAATAATAAGACCGTCATATTTTTTGTGCTTGATTTCGTCAAAGGTGGTGTAGAAAGTCTCTATGTGACTTTTGCTTGTATTTTTTGAAATGTGTGTTTTTGTATGCATAAATTGAATATTAATCTGAAGAGGAGTGTTTCCAAGAACACGAAGAAGCTGTGTTTCAGTAACAATTTTTGTAGGCATCAGATTAAGTATAAGAATTTCAAGAGGTCTGATGTCTTGTGTCATAGCTCTTGTTTCTGTCATAACAAATATATTTTCGCTGTTTAAAACTTCAATTGCAGGTAGTGTATCTGATACTCTGATTGGCATAAAATCCTCCCATTGTGGTTAAAATATTCTATAAAAATAAGTATATCACATATGAAATGTATTTTCAATAATTTTTTAAGGAGTTTTTTATGGAAAATAATCAAAATAATTCGGAAAATAACGAAAACACGGAAAGAGACAGTATAAAGGATTTTGGAAGTGTAAGAGTTAAAAGTAAAAAGGGTGAAATATATTGCCTTAGTATTGTTGGGCAGATAGAGGGACACACAGCCCTTTCGTCACAAAGCAAAACAACGAAATATGAGCATGTAATTCCAACTCTTATAGAAGTAGAACAGGATGAAGATATAAAGGGGCTTTTAATTGTTTTAAACACCCTTGGGGGAGATGTTGAGGCAGGACTTGCCATAGCTGAAATGATTGCCAGTATGAAAAAACCGACGGTTTCAATTGTTCTGGGAGGAGGACATAGTATAGGAGTACCCCTTGCAGTTTCTGCAAAAAGGTCGTTTATAGTTTCTTCTGCAACTATGACAATTCATCCCATAAGAACTAATGGAACGGTTATCGGCGTAAGTCAAATGTTTGAATATCTCAATAAAATTCAGGAACAGATTATTTCTTTTGTGGAAAGAAACTCAAATATAGATGCGGAAAGCTTCAGAAGAATAATGCTTGAAACAGATGATATTGCAAATGATGTAGGAACTGTTTTGTTTGGAGAAGAAGCGGTTGATTGCGGACTGATTGACGGAGTAGGGGGAATATCCCAGGCACTTGATGCTCTCCAGGAAATGATGTGATAGAGGAAAATAAAAAAAGCACTTGCAAATTGCAAGTGCTTTTTGGTGCGAGTGTTCATAACGTGTCAAAATTAAAATATCAAGAAAACGGCGTCAAATCGCATAATTCAAATTAACCCAAAGACAAAATTCCAAATATTACAGTTAAAACAATACCAATAATTGAAACAATGGTTGCAATCAAATTTTGCTTTTCCATCTTTTTTATTTCAATTTCTTTGCTTGACAATTCTTTTGATAGTTGTGCAAGAGATACTGTGCCTAAATCAATGTTATTTTTTAATAGTGCATCATTTATGTTGTTTAAAAGATTAGCTTCTTTTACAGGAATTGATGCAAACGGTTCTTTCTCTTTTATGTATTTGCACAATTGATAGATATATTCCCTTATGTTCGTGTCTCTTTTTACATCAAATAATGACTCGAATCTACTGTCTGTGAATGTATCGTAGTGGTATACCAATGTTTCTAAAATGTCTAATACTGTTTTTTCGTTAGTTCTGCCGAATACTTCAGTCAATTTGTTGAAATTTAACGAAAGTTGTTCTATCACATTGTCCACAGAAGAATTCGATTTATAGATAGAGATAACAGCATTATGAAATCTTACTTTCTTTCTCCTTTTTGTAACTGAGTTGAAGAATGCGAAATAAAAAACAAATATATAAGCAACTAAAACTATAAATAATAATGCGAATATTAATTCATCCATATTTTTGTCCCTCCATTCATCTGTTATTATACTACAAAAATTGATTTTTTTCAATATTTTAAGCCAAATTATATCCGCACATTCGTCAAAATAATCTCCTTCTGATAAAATGTAGACAACAAAACAAAGGAGGTATACACTATGAAAGAAAAAATTATTGAAAACGGAATTGAGTATGTTAAAAGCGGTGATTACTACATTCCAAATCTAAAAGCACCTGAAGGGACTTACAACATTGGCAGGTATGGAAAATTGCACTCAATATTTATTAAAGAAAATCGCCCTGCTTTTTACTCAATGAAAATGCTCAACGGAACTTGGCTAGCATATCTCGAAGAAATCGACACATCCGCAAAGGAAATGGTTGATAGGCTTATAAAAGATATGGCAGTCAAACAAGGTATTACTGAAGAACTCAAAACAAAAGACCAAATGGCTTGGGTTAGTGCAATGAACAACATTAGACATTCAGCAGAAGAAATAGTATATAAAGACCTCCTTTTTCGCTGAAATAATAAAACGAAGTTTTGTATTAGCAAGCACGGCATTTGGTCCCCCAAAAGCCCTTGTCAGGACTTTTGTCCTAAAACCTAAATGATAGGAGGAAAAGTTATGAACTTTATAGAGGAACTATACTACGGAAATATC
>JAZSOT010000056.1:0-2310 GCA_045537065.1 Clostridia bacterium
ATATAGCA
This sequence comes from Clostridia bacterium, assembly GCA_045537065.1. Lineage (GTDB taxonomy): Bacteria > Bacillota > Clostridia > Monoglobales > Monoglobaceae > RGIG8709. The sequence goes on from JAZSOT010000056.1 coordinate 9, forward strand.
CCCGAATTATCACCAAACTGCCTTTTAAAGCACCACCCCGAACGGCACTGCCGGTCGGTGTTTAACCGCACTGGGGCATCAAAATGCACCAGTGCTTTTTCCTGCTTCATTTTATTTTTTCTACTTTTCGTTCAAATCGGTGCCATTTCAGTTCGGTGGTTTTATCATTTTTATAGTGCTATATTTATTATTTTTTTGTTCCTTACGGTATTTCTGTCGGAACAACGGTTGTTTCTTTTAAGGGGTGTAGTTCTCTTGCCGTGTTTTTTATTTTCCAATATCTACGGCACTTCTGTTGCGACCGACTTTCAAAATCGATTTTAATGTTTTACTATGCGGTTTGTATTGCGGATGCGAGAGGCTAACTATTCAGGGTGGGGTATCTACCTTATCCTGAATAGTTTTATGCTTAACACCCCGTCTTAACCCTTGGTCAAACGCATATATCGTTTTAATGCCGATATATATGCCGTATTTGAGAGGTGTATCTTTTCAGGAGGGGTAAACCCTTTACCGAATATGGTTTGTTTTCAAACACGGATATATCTATTGGATAGTTTCACTCAGAATCGATTTTAAGGGGTTAATTCTCTTTAAATTCTTAGAGAATTCTCGACCTGAAATTTTTCAGTAGTGTTAAGACCTTACCCCGAAACTTTATGCCTCAAATTTCTTTAAATTCTATTGATTTTTGACCTAATATCAAAAACTCCTTTTCTTTGATTACTGTATAATAAATTTTAATACTGGGGGGTAGCAATCAAAACTCAAAAAAATTTTTAATTACGGTGGCTCTTTAGGATGCTTTTTATTATATTTTTCAAGTTCTTTTTGAGCTTTATCTATAGCAGCCTTTTCTGCATTTTCTCTTAACTGTTTTTCGAAATTATATTCGAGTGCATCTCTTATAGGTCTTATTTTATATTTTAAATTTCCGTTTCGTTTCTTACCATTTTTCAGAACAACCTCTGTTGGTTCGGTGAAGATAAGACACTTTTCTTCAAGCTCTGCAACATATTTCGCCACCGTATTTTTGCTTTTTATTTTAAGGGCTTTCCCGATGGTTTTGTAGCTTGGGTAGCACTCATATTTCTCTCGGTCTTCTATGTACATGAGATAACAATAAATGGCTAATGCTGTTGAGCTTAATTCTAAATTCATAACATAGTTTGAGAGTATAAAACAATTACTCAATTTGGTTTGTTGGTTATATAGATAATTCATCTGAATCCTCCTTTCCGGAAGAGGACTCCGATACATTATCTCCGTATTCAATTTTTATAAGTTCTTCCTCATTATGTTTCAGAAGGTCATACAAAACCGAGATGAGGTAGGGAACGGTATCTATATTTTTCTTCTGCCAAATGCCATTAACTTTTTCTCTTGGCAGTCTGTTATCTGCGCAGGCTATATGCTCATAACTGATATTTTTTAATCGCTCACGAACCAATTCCTGCGGAATTTTTTCGCCGTAAACTTTTATATATTTTTGGCGATACATTCTTTCTAACGCTTCTTCAAAATCAATTTTTAATTGACCTTCAAGATTATATGTTTCTGCCTGATCCATCAACCTTTCTATTGATAAGGATTGATTATTTATAAAATCTTTAATATTTTTATTTGAGTATTTATATAGTCCGTCCTGCATACTATCCGGTTCTTCAGGAAGACTATCACGATGCCCTTTTGAAATACTATCCGTAGTCTTTTCGGCAGACTGTTTTTCATCTTCATAGTATTCCTGACATACTGTGTAGAGATTAGAGCCTTTTCCGCCACGACCTCTTGTTCGGTTTTCTTTTTCAATGTAACCTAAATTGATGAGGCGGTTAATTATATTTGCTGTTTTGGAACGGCTTATATTCATGTTGGTAGCGATGGTGGAGTAGGAAGGAAAACAGATATTTTCCTCGTTTGATAATTTGCATAAATAGCACAGCACTCTGAACTCGTATGTGTCGAGTCTTTTGTCCAGAATTGCTTCGTTAGGTATTGTGGTAAAGTTGACTTTTAGTTTTTTCATATTGCTCCTTCTTAATTCCAAAACAAAAAGCACAGAGCATTTTTAAATTCTGTGCTTTGGAACTGATTTTGAATTAAGGGCTGGGGTTCAACTCCTTACGAAAAACCTTCGACAGTAACGAAAATACTGTTTTAGAGGAACACCACTTGAACCTTGAAAAACCGCATGAAAAAGCGTGATGACACTACTGACAGTAATATCATCACGCTACTATGCAAAAGCAAGTAAGACTTGAACTCATGCCCCATGCTTTGAGCGAAAAATACAATATGCCGG
>JAZSOT010000042.1:0-47653 GCA_045537065.1 Clostridia bacterium
ACAAATTATTAATCGTGTGTTACCTAATGTAAATGATGCAGTTGAATCAAGAGGTACTATAGTTGCCAAAACTATTTCTTCTGGATATATTAATGATGAAGATATTATTGTTAATCAATATAAGACAAACTGTGATGAAAAAAGAATTACAAAGCTGAATGATATTGTAATTAAGATAACACCTCCATTCGCTGCAGCGTTGGTAGATAATGAACATGTAGTGAATTATTTATATTCCTTATTTCATTGGTCGTCATCTCTGAATGTGTCAATGTCTTTTGAATGCTTAATTAAATATAGCATTAAAAAAGGGTATATAAAAAATGATTTCCGAGAAGTACCCTCCAAACATTACACACAATACTTAAAATTACCTATTACATATTATCAGTCAAACGAATGCTTAACTATGAAGTGAGGTAAAAACATATGGCATCTAAACCATTAGGCACCTCTAGAAAAAATCTCTTTCGAGATTTTTAATATGTCTTGCAGACTCGATATGTGCTTATGCACCAGATATGTTGCCTGGCGGCAACAAAACTTATATTATATTGATTTTGTGATAACAAAAATATCAAGCAATCGAAGATTGCATATCTACTATAAATTAAAATATCTCTATGGTTCGGCTTTCCCAGAAAAAAGCATCGACTTTGTCGGTGCTTTTTTCATAGATATAAAGCTCTGTCGAGATTTATGATATGTTAAAATTAACTCGATATGTGCTAATGCACTAGATATGTTGCCTTACGGCAACGAGATTTATATCATATCGAGTTTGAGCAAGGCGAAAACATATCGAATTTACGAAGTAAATATATCGAGCAAACGAAGTTTGCATATCGATTAATTCAAACAAAAAAGACTTGCTTCTGCAAGTCTTTTTTTATGGGGTAATAAATAGCGGAATATCAGGCGGTGAAACCGTGAAGCCAAAGAACAGAATGGTCACGGCAATTGCAAGTATATTTAAGAGCTTTGCATATTTTTTTGTTTTGCAAAGACTAGCTTTTTTATAGCTTGCAATAAAGGAACAAATAACAGAAATATAAAATGTTGAAATGTCAGCAAATGCATAATTCCTGCCCAGAATCCCTGAGTAGGTATAAAAAAGAGAAATAATTAATAAAATTCCAAGGAGTGCTCCATAGACAAGAGCTGATGGGGCATAGGGGTAATCTTTTTTAAGCTTAATCTTAAAAAAGATGGCGCAAAAAATCATCGGGAAGAAAATAAGCTTTGTGTGTTCCCATATGGACTCTGAAACAGGGGTAAAAAGCCCCACGATAAGATTTTCTCCTGAAAGGCTATATGCAAAATGGAGAAAAGTGCCAAGTATGGAAACGAAAATTGCTCCAAACAAAAAATATTTTTTTAATTTGTTCATAACCATCACCCTAATAAATATATGAAAAAAATTTTCATTATATGAAAAAAATATTGAAAAAAGTAAAATAATTATGAAAAATTTCAAAATAGGATAGATAATGTATAGATATTATGATATAATTTTATATATAGTAAAATTTTAGAAAGTGTGCTTTTTTAATATGGCAAACACAATTAATTTTAGTTATGAAACTCTAAAAAAATTCTGTGAAGTTGCATTCGACAAACTCGGCTTTAGCCATGAGGACAGTGAAAAAATCACAGATGTTTTGCTTCTTTCGGACCTCTACGGAATAGAATCTCACGGTATGCAGAGGCTCGTTCGTTACCACAAGGGTATCGAAAAAGGTTTAATCAAAATTGATGCAAAGCCTGAGGTTGTGTTTGAAACACCTGTTTCAGTTGTTATTGACGGACACGACGGAATGGGACAGCTCAATGGTATTTTCGCTATGGAAAAGGCTATTGAAAAAGCAAAAGAAAATGGCATTTGTATTGCGACAGTTCGCAATTCAAAACATTTCGGTATCGCAGGATATTATGCAAAAATGGCTTGTGATCAGGGACTTATCGGCTTTGGTATGACAAATTCAGAGGCTATAATGGTTCCAACATTTTCAAAGCTTGCAATGCTTGGAAGTAACCCGATAGCAATGGCAATGCCTGCAGATCCATATCCATTCTTCTTTGATGCATCAGCAACTGTTGTAACAAGAGGTAAGCTTGAAGTTTATAACAAAAACGGAAAAGAACTTCCTGACGGTTGGGCACTCAATAAAGACGGAAAAGGAAGCAATGACTCTGCAGATGTTCTTAAAAACATTGTTGCAAAAGCAGACGGCGGAATTATGCCTCTTGGCGGTGAGTTTGAACAGACAGGAAGCCACAAAGGTTATGGTTATGGTATGCTTTGTGAAATCTTCTGTTCTATTATTTCAATGGGTATCACATCAAATCATACTCATATAAACGGAAAAGGCGGCACATGTCACGGATTTGCGGCTATTAATCCTGAAATCTTTGGTGATTCAAAAGAAATCATTAAGCATCTTTCAGTGTTCCTCGAAGAACTTAGAAATGCACCTAAGGCAGACGGAGCAACAGCTATCTACACACATGGACAGAAAGAAATATTGGCATATGCTGACCGTATTAAAAACGGCATTAATGTTAATGTTAACACTGTTGCAGAAATGCTTGACTTCTGTGAATTTGCAGGAATTTCAAGCAAGGAATATTTAGGAGATATAAACCTTGACAATGCTCAAAAAATGAGTTCTTATAATTAAATTGGAGAGTACATAATGGATATAAAAAAAGTGGCATTAGAAAAACATTATGACTGGAAAGGGAAAATAGAGATAATATCCCGTGCAAGGGTTGAAAACAGCAGTGACCTTTCAACTGCTTACACACCGGGAGTTGCAGAACCTTGTCTTGTTATTAAAGACGATGTTGACAAATCATATGAGCTTACAAGACGTTGGAATTTAGTTGCGGTTGTTACTGACGGTTCAGCAGTTTTGGGTCTTGGAAATATCGGCCCGGAGGCTGGAATGCCGGTTATGGAGGGGAAATGTGTTCTTTTTAAGGAATTTGCTGATGTTGATGCGTTTCCTCTTTGTATAAAAAGTCAGGATGTTGATGAAATTGTTAAAACAATTTATAATATTTCAGGGAGCTTTGGCGGAATTAACCTTGAAGACATAGCTGCACCAAGATGCTTTGAAATTGAGAAAAAATTAAAGGAAATTTGTGATATTCCTGTATTCCACGATGACCAGCACGGAACAGCGATTGTTGTTGCGGCGGCTATAATCAATGCCCTTAAAGTTGTGGGTAAAAAAATTGATGAAATAAAATTGGTTATCAACGGTGCAGGAAGTGCCGGAACAGCTATTGCAAACCACCTTTTGAGACTTGGCGTTAAAAACTTAATTTTATGCGATAAATTCGGTATTATCTGTGAAGGTATGGAAGGTCTGAGTCCTGCCCATGCGGAAATGAGCAAGAAAACAAATCCTGAAAAGCTTCAGGGAAGCCTATCTGATGCACTCTGCGGTGCAGATGTGTTTATCGGTGTTTCTGCTCCAAATATTGTTTCAGCAGAAAATATCAAATCAATGGCAGAAAAGCCAATTGTATTCCCAATGGCAAATCCCGTTCCTGAAATTCCCGCAGAAGTTGCCCTGTCAGCAGGTGCGGCTGTTGTTGGAACAGGACGTTCTGACCTGCCAAATCAGATTAACAACGTTCTTGCTTTTCCCGGAATATTCAGAGGGGCACTTGACGTGAGAGCAAGAGACATAAATGAGGAAATGAAGATGGCGGCATCTTATGCTATTGCAGGCCTTGTTTCTGATGACGATCTTGGTCCTGAATATATTATTCCAAAGGCATTTGACCCGAGAGTTGGCAAAGCAGTTGCCGAGGCAGTTGCAAAAGCCGCAAAAGACTCAGGAGTTGCAAGAATATAATTTAAAAACAATAAAAGAAAACCTCCCGGTTAGGGAGGTTTTTTTTATTTTCTTAAAGGTTTTAAGAAATTTTTTTGTAAATTAAATAAAAAATGTATTTCAGGGGAAACATAAGTAATATTTTACAAACATAATCAGGAGGCGGAAAAATATGATGCTGAAAGAAATTCTGAGAGAAAAATACAAAAAGGAAATAAAAGACAGCACAAATTCCGAAATATATGGAGCACTTCTTGAGATGGTGAATAAAATGTCACAAGATGTGGGCAGGAACTGTTCGGGAAAAAGACTTTATTATATTTCTTCCGAATTTTTAACAGGGAAGCTTCTTTCTAACAATCTTATAAACCTTGGTATATATGAAGAGGTTTCTGCTCTTTTAAAGAAAAATGGCAAAAGCCTTGCGGAAATTGAAGATGAAGAGCCGGAGCCGTCTCTTGGAAACGGAGGTCTTGGCAGGCTTGCGGCATGTTTTATGGACTCAGTTTCGACTTTAGGCTTAAAAGGTGACGGAGTAAGTCTTTGTTATCATTTCGGACTTTTCAAGCAGAAGTTTAAAGATAATAAGCAGACAGAAATTCCTGAGCCGTGGATGGAAGATAAGTCGTGGCTTATTGATACGGGGAAACGTTTTCAGGTTAATTTTAAGGACTTTTCGCTTGATGCAAAAATGTATGATATAAATATAATCGGCTATAACAATAAGATAAATAAGCTTCATCTGTTTGATACTGACACGGTTTCGGAAGAAATTATAAAAAATGGTATAGCCTTTGATAAAAAGGATATAAAGAAAAATTTGACCTTGTTTTTATACCCTGATGACAGCGATGAGGAGGGAAAGCTTTTAAGGCTTTATCAGCAATATTTCATGGTGTCGTCCGCTGCATCGTTAATAATTGATGAATTTCTTGAAAAGGAGATGCCCATTGAGGATATATGGAAATATGTTGTGGTGCAGATTAATGACACGCATCCCACAATGATAATTCCCGAGCTTATAAGACATCTTGAAAAAAGCGGAATAGGCTTTGAACGGGCAACAGAAATTGTGTCAAAAATGTGTGCATACACAAACCACACTATTTTGTCGGAGGCACTTGAAAAATGGCCCCTTTCCTATATTGAAAAAGTATCTCCCGAAATTGCCTCTGTAATAAAAAAGCTTGATATGAGTATAAAGAAAAAATATAAGAACGAAAAGCTTTATATTATTGACAAAAATAACATCGTTCATATGGCACACATAGATTTGCATTTTTGTTTCAGTGTCAACGGTGTTGCATCATTGCATACGGAAATTTTAAAAGAAAATGAGCTTTCTGAATTTTCTTCGGTTTATCCTGAAAAATTTAATAACAAAACAAACGGAATAACCTTCAGACGATGGCTTCTTATGAGCAATCCAAAGCTTACTGAGTTTTTATGTGAGTTGATTGGAGACGGCTTTAAAAAGGATGCAAATTGCCTAAGAGAGCTTTTAAAATTTAAGGATGATGAAAAGGTCTTAGAAAGGCTTAACCAAATAAAAAGGGAAAATAAAATCGCTCTTAAAGAACATTTTGAGAAAACGCGGAATATTCAGCTTAATGAAGAAGCTATTTTTGATGTGCAGATAAAAAGACTCCACGAATATAAAAGACAACAGCTTAACGTTCTTTATCTTATAGATAAATTTTTGAGAATTAAAAAAGGGGAAATTCCGAAAACCCCAATATGTGCTATATTCGGGGCAAAGGCGGCTCCAGCATATAAAACGGCAAAGGATATAATACATCTTATTTTGTGTCTTTCGGAAATAGTGAACAAAGAGGCAAATGGACATCTTAATATTGTTATGGCAGAAAATTATAATGTTTCACTTGCGGAAAAAATAATTCCCGCCGCAGATATTTCGGAGCAAATATCTCTTGCGTCAAAGGAAGCATCGGGAACGGGAAATATGAAGCTTATGTTAAACGGTGCGGTGACAATAGGCACGGAAGACGGGGCGAACGTGGAAATTCACCGTCTTGTGGGGGATGAAAACATTTATATTTTTGGTGCTGAAAGCGACGAGGTTGTGAAAAGATATAAAGAGGGAAGCTATGATCCAAAAAAATATTATAATAAAAACAAAAGGCTGAAAGATGCGGTTGATTTTATAACCTCACCTAAAATGCTGTCGGTGGGGGACAAAAAGTGTCTTGAAAGGCTTAAAGAGGAGCTTTTAAATAAAGACTGGTTTATGACATTTCCTGATTTTGATGAATATTTAAAGGTAAAGGAAAAGGCATTTTCAGATTATGAAGACAAGCTCTCGTGGGCAAGAAAAATGCTTGTTAATATAAGCGAGGCAGGATATTTTTCTTCGGACAGAACAATTATGGAATATGAAAAAGATATATGGAGGTTAGGTGAAATATGAAAAGTAAAAAACTTGGATTTGATGTTTTGCAGAAACTTGGAAAAGTTCTGATGGTTGTTATTGCGGTTATGCCAGCAGCGGGACTTATGATAAGTATTGGAAAACTTTTTTCGATGTTCGGACAGAATGTTTATCTTTTGCAGGTTATTGCGGGAATTCTTGAAAATATAGGTTGGGCAATAATTGGAAACTTAAATATTTTGTTTGCTGTTGCAATTGGCGGTTCCTGGGCAAAGGAAAAAGCGGGAGGTGCATTTGCGGCACTTCTTGCGTTTATATTGATAAACAGAATAACAGGAGCGGTTTTCGGGGTAACTAATGATATGCTTTTGGAGTCGGGAGCGGCAGTTAAAAACTTTTTTGGACAGGAAATGGCTGTAGATGGATATTTCACATCGGTTTTAGGCTCGCCTGCTCTTAATATGGGTGTTTTTGTGGGAATTATATCAGGCTTTTTAGGCGGAGTGGTTTATAACAAATATTATAATTTCAGAAAGCTTCCCGATGCACTTTCTTTCTTTAACGGAAAAAGATTTGTACCGCTTGTGGTTATTTTGTGGTCGCTAATTGTGTCTCTTATTCTCTGTTTTGTGTGGCCCATAGTTCAAAGAGCAATTAATGCCTTTGGCGTGTGGATAGCATCATCTCAGGAAATATCTCCTGTGTTTGCACCTTTTGTTTACGGAACGCTTGAAAGACTTCTGCTTCCGTTCGGACTTCACCATATGCTTACAATACCAATGAACTACACATCCTTTGGCGGAACCTATACCATTATGACAGGGGTAAATCAGGGAGTAGAGGTTTTTGGTCAGGACCCCTTGTGGTTTGCTTGGATAACCGACCTTATAAACTTCAAGGATGCGGGAAATATGGCAGCATATGAAAATCTAATGAGAAGTGTTGTTCCTGCAAGATTTAAGGTGGGACAGATGATAGGCTCATCGGGACTTCTTTTAGGTGTTGCTCTTGCCATGTATAGAAGGGTTGATAAAGACAAAAGAAAGAATTACAAATCGGTGTTCTTTTCAGCAGGGCTTGCGGTGTTTTTAACCGGCGTAACCGAGCCTATTGAATTTATGTTTATGTTCTGTGCTATACCTTTATATCTTGTCTATTCGGTGCTTCAGGGAGTTGCTTTTGCGATGGCAGGCTTTATAAACTTGAGACTCCATTCTTTTGGAAATATCGAGCTTTTCACAAGAATACCAATGTCTGTAAAAGCAGGACTAAGTATGGATATTGTAAATTTTGTTATAACCTGCCTTGTGTTTTTTGCAATCGGATATTTTGTTGCATATTATATGATAGGAAAGTTTAAGTATGCAACCCCCGGAAGGCTTGGAAACTACACTGCTGGAGGCGAAAACATCGAAGAGGTAAGAAGTGATGAAAAAATTGCAAACACATCAGGTCAGGCAGAAAGAATAATTTCACTTCTTGGCGGAAGAGAAAATATAGTTTTTGTGGATGCCTGTATGACAAGACTAAGAGTAACAGTTAAGGATTCTGATAAGGTTGCAGAACTTGGGGAGTGGAAAAAAGAGGGTGCTTTGGGACTTGTGAAAAAGGATGACGGAGTTCAGGCGATTTACGGACCAAAAGCAGATGTTTTAAAATCGGATATAAATGATATTTTGTAAGGAGCGATAAGATATAAAAATTCTGACTTTAAACACTCACAGCCTTATGGAAAAGGAAGATGCTCAGGATATTTTTGTTTCCTTTGTAGAAAAGGAGCTTCCCGATATAATAGCTCTTCAGGAAGTAAATCAAACTATAGGAGGGGCAAAGGTCTCTTTGGACGAAGAATTTTATGTGCCCGTGCAGGATTCTGAAATCAGGGAAGATAATTATGCTCTTAATGTTATAAAAAAGCTTTCGGATACAGGATGCAGATATTTCTGGACCTGGCTTAAAATCAAAAAAAGCTATAATAAATTTGAAGAGGGGCTGGCGGTTTTAAGCAAATACCCCATAGAAGAGCTTAATATTGCCCTTTTAAGTAACACAGCTGATTTTAATAACTGGAAAAAGCGAATGACTCTAGGTGTAAAAGCTTTTAACACTTGGTTTTATAATGTGCATATGGGTTGGTTTGAGGATGACGAGGAGCCTTTTACTTTCCAATGGAAAAGGCTGGAATTTGCCATTAAAGATAAGGAAAATGTTTTTTTAATGGGAGATTTCAACTGTGATGCAAAGGTTAAAGGGGAGGGATACAGCCTTGTTCTTAATTCAGGCTTTTATGATTTGTATATGCTTGCTGATAAAAAGGATGATGGCATAACTGTCAGGGGAAAGATTGACGGATGGGAAGAGACAGACAGAAGGCGAATTGATTATGTGTTTTCAAAAAGAAAAATAAAGGTGAAATCATCATATGTGGTTTTCAACGGAGAAGATTTTCCTGTTGTGTCAGACCATTTTGGAGTTTTAACTGAAATTTAGGAGGTGTTTTTATGGAAAAAAGTGCAGGAATTTTGATGCCCCTTTTCAGTCTGCCGTCGGATTTTGGCATTGGTGCAATAGATAAGGAGGCATATTCCTTTATAGATTTTCTGGAAAAAGCGGGGCAGAGCTATTGGCAGATGCTACCCATAGGACAGACGGGTTTTGGCGACTCGCCCTATCAATCCTTTTCGTCTTATGCGGGAAATCCCTATTTTATAAGCCTTGATGAGCTTATAGAAAGAGGATTTTTAAAGAGTGAAGAATTAAAGGATGTAAAATGCGAAAATAATGACAGAATAGATTACAGTCAGCTTTATAAAACAAGATATTCTCTTCTCGGAAAGGCTTTTGCAAGGTTTAACACGGGAAATAAAATGTTTTTGGAATTTAAGGAGAAAAACGGAAAGTGGCTTGATAATTATTCTCTTTTTATGGCGCTTAAAAATCATTTTGGCGGAAAGGCTTGGTTTTTATGGGATGAGGATATAAAGAGAAGAGAAGAAAAAGCTGTAAAAAATTATAAGGAGCTTTTGAAAGAGGATATTGATTTTTATGATTTTGTTCAGTTTATGTTTTATTCACAGTGGGGAAAGCTGAAAAAATATGCAAACGACAAGGAGATAAAAATAATCGGCGATATGCCTATTTATGTTGCTATGGACAGTGTTGACACATGGGCACATCCTCACCTTTTTCAATTCGATAAGGATTTAAAGCCAATAGCTGTTGCAGGATGTCCTCCTGATGGATTTTCAAAGAAAGGTCAGCTTTGGGGAAATCCTCTTTATGACTGGGAGAGACATAAGGAGGATGACTACAAATGGTGGACAGAGAGGATATGCCATTTCTTTGATATGTTTGACGGTGTGAGAATTGACCATTTCAGAGGCTTTGATGAATATTATGCCGTGCCGTTTGGTGATAAAGATGCAACGGGCGGAAAATGGGAAAAAGGCCCCGGAAAAGAACTTTTTCAGGGGGTTTTTAAAGAGCTTGAAAAAAAGGAGCTTATTGCCGAAGACCTTGGTTTTATGACAGACAGCGTAAAAAATCTTGTAGCCCAGTGCGGTTTTCCCGGAATGAAGGTGCTTGAATTTGCCTTTGATGTAAGGGATGGTGGAGATAAGAATGACCATTTGCCACATAATTATAAGGAAAATAGCGTGGCATACACAGGAACTCACGATAATCAAACCCTGAAAAGCTGGTTTAAAACCATTTCAAAAGAGGAACAACAATTTGCAAGGGAATATCTTTGTGATTTTGAAACCCCTGTTGATAAGCTTAATATGTCATTTATAAGCCTTATAATGAGAAGCTGTGCAAGACTATGTATAATTCCTATTCAGGATTATTTAGAGCTTGATGATAAGGCGAGAATAAACACCCCCGGAACAGAAATTGGAAACTGGAACTTCAGGCTAAAGAAAAATATGTTGACCGATAAAAAGGCGGAAGAAATAAGAAAGATGACAAAAATGTTCGGAAGATAATAAAGAAAAGACTTGCCTGGCAAGTCTTTTCTTTATTAGAACTTAATTTAAATTAAGATTTTTTGATAAAATACTTATATATCAAATAAGGGAGTATCAGTAGTCTCCATAAAATATATATTGTGTGATAAATAATACGAAATGGTAAGAGTATGTATCGTAGCTTGTATTTGTAATAAGTTTTGCGTGTTACAATGATAGTATGTTTATATTCAGCACAGCCTTCGCACAAGGATAAATCCTTTGATATTATATACTTTCTCTTGCTGTCATTGGTCTCGTTAATTCTGTTCCAACAATCTAAACAAAATTCTGCCATAAAATCACCTCGTATATATTATAGGTCAAAATCACCATAATTTCAATAGGGAAATTTGCCATAATATATATGGTGATGTTTGTGAAAAATTTAAAAGAACTTAGAATTTCAAAAGGGTATACTCAAATAAAAATGCAGATGTTGACAGGGATTGACCAAAGCGATTACTCAAAACTGGAAAACGGCAAAAGATATTATACCTTTGAGCAATGCAGAAAATTAGCTATAGCACTTGATACGAGTATGGATTATTTGGCAGGATTGACGGATGAAAAAAAGCCATATCCAAGAAAGAAATAAAAATTCCTTTTCTCGTTGCCGCAGGCAACATATCGAATTGAAGATATATCGTGCCGCAGGCATATCACAAATTCCGTTAGGAATTTATATCGATGAAAAAAGCGTACTGAAACTTCAGTGCGCTTTTTTTGGTATGCCCGATAGGAGTTGAACCTACGCAAACCCGGCGTCGGAGGCCGGTGCTCTATCCACTGAGCTACGGGCACATATAATTTAAAGCATCGCCTTTTCAGGTGATGCTTTTTTCTTAGTAATTTGCAATAGCGTCCTCAAGCCAATAAAAACCAATGTCAAATGCCTTGTAAAGACCTTCTCTTTCTGCCTGCTTAATAAGAACTGAATCCTTTTCGCTGTTGGTGCGAAGTTCAATAACAACTTTTTTTGCAATGTCAAGGTCGGAAAGTTTATCAGATTCCAAAACTCTGAAAACCACCATATATTTATGTTCAGGGCTTCCGTAATAAATTTCGTTGCCCTTTCTCAGTAAAAGTTTATCTTTATATGTCAAGTATTTTTCCTTTGCCATAGAAATACTCCTTTCTGTTAATAAAAAGCAATTACACAACTAACATTTTAACAGATTTCAAGGGAAAAAGCAAGTGTAAATTTTATTTTTATTTTTTTGTGCAAAAAAACTAACAAAAAAAGCATAAATTGTTGTTTTTACTCTTTACAAAACACAATATATATGGTATAATATGTTTTGTAAGTGGAAAAATTTGTGTTTTCCCGTGCACGAAAGAGGTGTTTATAAATGGTTTCAAAAAACGCAATAAGTAAAATCAAGGCAGATCTTGCTGATAATGTTGGAAACAAGGTAAAGTTCGCATCTAAGAAGGGCAGAAAAAAACGTGTGATTAGAAGCGGAGTTATTGAAAGCATATATCCAAGTGTTTTTATTATTCGTATGGACGCAAATGAAGCTGTTGAGGCAAAGGAAAGACTTGTTTCATATAGCTATGCAGATGTTTTAACACGCACAGTTGAACTTGCTCTTTGTAAATAAATTTTTTGAAAATTTTAGGTTTTAAGGTCGCAGATTTAAAGCTATGTTTTATGTGATATAGCTTTAAATTACTGACGGCTTTTTTATTTTGTCTAACGTATGAAAAATTTTGAAATATTTTGAAATAAAAAATCGAAAAAATACCACTTGATTTTCTTATATGTTTGTGAGATAATACATAATGATTTAATAATTTTTTTGTCAGGTTCATAAATTTTATTGGGGGGATTTTGATGCAAATGGAAACCAATCGAGACGAAAACAAAACTACTTGTAAGACATCTTTTTTTTCAAACAAAAAAAATCTTTGGATTTTAGCAGTTTGTTTTGTTTTGGTGTGTGCTTTTTGCACACTTACTGTACTTGCTTTGAATGTTTCAAAATACGACAAAATTTATCCCAATATTACCTGTGAGGGAATAGAGGTGGGCGGTCTTTCAAAGGAAGAGGCTGTTGAAAAATTAAATAAGGAATATCTTCCAAAGTTTAACGAGAAAGAATATGTGATTAATCTTTATGACTGGAAGCTTGAAAAAGTCGAAAAAAGTGTTACTTTAAAAGCATCGGATATTGATGCATTGCCTGATATAGACCTTGTGGTTAAGGCCGCATATCAGCATGCAAGAGGCTCAGACCTTTATAAAAGATATTTTGAATATCTTTCACTTAAAAGAAAAGGTTTGAAAATGGCAATGCCTGGCGAGGTAAATGAAGAAAAACTTTTGGGGATAGTTGAAAATCTTGCGGAAGGAATGGAAACACCGCTTGTTGAAACATCTTATTCTGTTGAGGGAAATATTCTGACAATAAAAAACGGACACGGAGGAAGATTTGTAAACAAAGAAACTTCCAAAGCGAATATTAGGGACGGTGTTTTTTCACTTCAGGATGAAATCAAGCTTTTTGTTGATATAAAAGAAAATAAAAAAGTTGATATAGATAAGCTTTATGAAGAAATAACAAACTCAAAAAAAGATGCTTATTTTGAAAAAAAAGACGGGGAGATAATCGTTGTTGATGAATTTCCTAAAGTTAAGCTTGATAAAGAAAAATTAAGAGTTGCTATTGAATCGGGACTTGATGCCTATGAAATAGAGGTTGAGACAGAGGTGCCCGAGGTTACGGGAGATGAGCTTAGGTCTCTTCTATTCAGGGATAATATGGGAAGCTGGACATCAAGCTTTTCTGCATCAAATGTTCCAAGGTCGTCAAATGTGAGACTTACTGCATCAAGAATAGACGGAACTGTTTTGATGCCGGGAGAAGTATTTTCCTATGACAATGCTATAGGAAAAAGAACTGCATCGAACGGATATAAGGTTGCGGGAGTTTATGTTGGAAACAAGGTTGAAGAGGGAATAGGCGGTGGAATATGCCAGACCTCATCCACTTTATATTCTGCGGTTTTATATTCAAACCTTGAAATTGTAACAAGAACATCCCATTCACTGCCAGTAAGCTATATGCCTGCCGGTCAGGATGCAACAATTGCCGAGGGATATATAGATTTCAAATTTAAGAATAACACAGAGTATCCCATAAAAATTGTGTGCAAAGCAGGACAAAGCTCTGTTTCCTGCAGTATTCTGGGCGTTAAGCCTCAGGGACAGACAGTTGAGGTTATAAACACAAGAACATCAACCAATGAGCCAAAGCTTACAAGAGAGCTTGATGATAGTATTCCTAAAGGTTATAAAAAGATTTCACAGAAGGGTGCAATCGGATATAACATCTCATCCCAGAGAATTGTTAAAATGAACGGGGTGGAAACAAAAAGAGAAAAGTTGACAAACAGTAAATACAGGGCAACAGACACGATAGAACTTGTAAATCCACAGGATAAGGACACTCCGTCAGAGTCACTTATAATTTATGATGAGACTGCATATAAAGAAAGTCTTGAAAAAGAAGAGACTGTAACTGTTTCGGGAGAAAATATAACAAACGAAGAAGTTCCCGAAGACAATACTGAAGATGTTACAGAAAATTCTGAAGAAACTGAAAATTTGGACATTATTACAGAAGATGAGCTGGAGGAAGAAGAATGAAAATCAAAACAGACAAAGTTGTAAAAACTGCCGCGCTTGCGGCGATTGCGTACATATTGCAGGTTATAGGAAGTATGGTTGGACTTAAGGTTGGCGGATTTTTAGAGGTTGAAATTTCCGATTATCCAGCAGTTATCGGTGCTTTTGCACTTGGTCCCGTTTATGGTGTGCTTATTGAATTTATAAAAAATCTTCTGCACTCTCTTATGACACACACGGGCTTTGTGGGAGAACTTGCAAACTTTGTTATTAACGGCACTTATGTTTTGGTTATCGGTCTTGTGTATAAATATAATAAAACAAAAAAGGGAGCGGTTATATCCCTTATAGTTGGCGGAATTGCAATGACTATTGCAGCCGTGTTCGCAAATTTCTATATAATGCTTCCCCTTTATATGAAGGATGCAGACTTTGCGACAAAAATGAATCTTGTTTTAACCCTTATGACTCCGTTTAATCTTGCAAGAGCTTTTGTTCTTGGAATTATAACAATGCTGTCATACAAAAAAATTCGTCCTTTACTTAAATAACAAAAAAGCTTTATGGAAAGTTTTCCATAAAGCTTTTTTGTTTTTAAAGATTGTTTTCAAAAAATTCTGCAAGGGTAGATGCGGCTTTATCTTCATCGTCGCCTGAAATTTCAATGGTTATTTTGTCTCCCTGTTTTATTCCCATGCCCATAACCGCAAAAATCCTTTTTGCATCCGAGCATTTATCGTTTTTTCTTATCTGCACGGCAGACGAATAAGAGGATGCTTTTTTAACAAGCAGACCTGCAGGTCTTGCGTGGATTCCCAGAGGGTCTTTTATGATATATTCAAAGCTTTTCATTATGTTTCTCCTTCACTTTGATTTTTTATTATTTTTCCATAAAATTTAAAAATAATTCATAAGATATGCTATTGCAATTTTGCCGTAAATAATGTATAATATTTATTTAAAGGAAACTTAAAAAGAGGAGTTTTTACAGTTGAAAAAAATCAGCTCTTGTGAGATAGAAAAACAAAGAGATTTTATTGAAAAAATTAAACAGATAAATATGGGCAGAGAAAAAAAGCCTCTTGCTTTTGTGGAAACATACGGTTGTGCTCAGAATGAAAGCGATTCCGAAAAATTAAAGGGCATGCTTTTTGATATGGGATATGATTTTTGCGAAAAAACAGAGGATGCAGATTTTATTCTATATAACACCTGTGCAGTGAGGGAAAATGCTGAGCTTCGTGTTTTCGGAAATATCGGGGCACTTAAGCATCTTAAAAGCAAAAAGCCGAGGGTTATTATCGGTGTCTGTGGATGTATGATGCAACAGGAACATATAAAAGAAACCGTTAAAAAACGCTATCCCCATGTGGATATTGTTTTCGGCACACATGCTTTATACAGATTTCCTGAGATTTTATCAAAATCAATGGAGGGTATGAGAGTTTTTGAAACAGAAAACGAAGAAGGTTCGATTTTTGAAGATATAACCTATAAAAGAGAGGCGCCGCCCCTTGCGAAAATTCCCATAATGTATGGCTGTAACAATTTCTGCACATATTGTATAGTGCCTTATGTAAGAGGCAGAGAAAGAAGCAGGGATTACAAAGACATTTTAAAAGAGGTTAGAGATGTTGCAAAAGAGGGGTATAAAGAGATTATGCTTCTCGGGCAAAATGTTAATTCATATGGCAATGATTTGGACGGGGGACTTTCATTTGCAGAACTTATCAAAGAATGTGCAAAGGTGGAGGGTATTGAAAGAATAAGATTTATGACCTCTCATCCAAAGGATATATCGGACGAGCTTATTGATGTTCTGGCGACAGAAGATAAGGTGTGTAAACAATTACACCTGCCTGTTCAGTCAGGTTCAGACAGAGTGCTTAAGCTTATGAATAGAAAATACACAAGGGAAAAATATCTGGAGATTATAAAAAAGGTGAAAGAACGTATTCCGGATATTGTTCTCACCACAGATATTATTGTGGGTTTTCCGGGAGAGACATGCGAAGACTTTGAAGAGACAATGAGCATTTTAAAAGAGGTTGAATATGACCTTATATTCTCATTTATCTATTCAAAGAGAAAAGGAACTCCAGCGGCCCAAATGCCTGATGTTTTAACTGATGAAGAAAAGCATAAAAATTTTGACAGGATGCTAAATCTTCAAAACGAAATTTCTAAAAAGAAAAACGATATGTATTTTGGCAAGGTGGAAAAAGTTTTGGTAGAGGGCAAAAGCAAAACTAACGAAGAAATGCTGTCAGGCAGAACCAGTGGCGGAAAAATTGTTAATTTCAAGGGTGATGAAACCCTTGTCGGGGAAATAGTAGATGTAAAAATAACAGAAACCAAAACATGGTCTCTGTGCGGAATATTAATTTAAGGTTTAAGAAAAAGGAGAATAACAAAATGGAAAATCCAATTATTTTAAAAGCTCAGGAGCTTGGAGAATTAATTAAAGAAAGTGAAATCAGAAAGGCTGCAGTGGAAGCATCAGATAAAATGAATAATGATGAAACAGCTGTAAGACTTCTTGCAAATTATAATGAAATAAGAAGAGTGGAAACAGAAAAGCTAAGAGAAAAAGAGCCAACCAAGGAAGAACTTGAGAATTTCAGAAAGGTTATGCAGGAAGAATTTGAAAAAATAATGAAAAATGATATTATTGCAACCTATGTTGCTGCAAACAAGCAGCTTGACAGTCTTGTTGAGCAGGTTAATGCGGTTCTTGCCTACTATATCACAGGAGAAGAAGAAAACGGACACTCTTGCGGAGGAAACTGCTCAAGCTGCGGAGGATGTCATTAAAAAATTGATTGCCGAAAACTCGGACAAGGCTTAAGGGGAATTGATTATGAAAGCAAATATACCTGAAAATCTTGACAGCTACACACCCATGATGAAACAATATTTTTTAACAAAAAGATTGTATCCCGATTGTATCCTGATGTATAGATTAGGGGATTTCTATGAAATGTTTTTTGAAGATGCAAAAATTGCATCAAGAGTTCTTGAAATTGCCCTGACCGGAAGAGATTGCGGGAAAGGGAACAAGGCTCCTATGTGTGGAGTTCCTTTTCATGCAGTGGACAGCTATATTGCAAAGCTTGTGGAAAATGGGTATTCTGTGGCAATTTGCGAGCAGATGCAGGACCCGAAAGAGGTTAAGGCGGGGGATATTGTAAAAAGAGATGTTATCCGTGTGGTTACTCCGGGAACCATACTTGATTCTGCTGCCCTTGACGATAAGGTTAATAACTATATCTGCTCTATATATCTGGAGGGGGAAAATGCAGGTATTTCATTTTCTGATTTATCAACAGGTGAGGTAACGGTTAATCAATTTTCCCATAAGAATGTTAAAAGCTATATTTTAAACGAAATGAGCAAGTTCACCCCCAAGGAAGTGTTAGTGAATGACGGGGTTTATGAAGATGAGGAGCTTTGCGATATTATAAAAAACAGATTTGATGCGGTTGTGCATCTTATGTTCAGCGGAAGCTTTGAATTTGAAAAAAGCAAAGAAAAGGCAATGGAAAGATTTCCAAACGATATTGATGATGAAAAGGCAACAGAAAAAAGATATGCCGTTATGAGCCTTGGGGCGCTTCTTGGATATCTATATAACACCCAGAAAAATGAGCTTTCAAACCTCAATGACCTTGAGGTTAAGGAAAATGAAAAATATATGGGGCTTGACAGATATACTATAAGAAATCTTGAGCTTCTTGAAACTATGAGGGACAAGAAAGCAAACGGCAGTCTTCTTCATATTCTTAATGACACGAAAACATCAATGGGAAGCAGGCTCCTTAGAAAATGGATAGTTAATCCTCTTATAAGCTGCGGAACAATCCGAAACAGACATCTTTCTGTGGGAGAGCTTTTTGATAAGCCAATCCTAAGAGCAGAAATAAGAGAATGTTTAAAATCTGTTCAGGATATTGAAAGAATAATATCAAGAGTTATATATAAAACTGCAAAATGTAAGGACCTTACGGCTATTTCGTATTCTCTTGAACCTCTTCCAAAACTGAAAGAGCTTCTTTCTGAATGTTCATCGGGAATTTTATCCGATATATACGAAAGCTTTGATACTCTTTCGGATGTGAGAAAGCTTATCTTTGAGTCTATAAAGGAAAATGCCCCTGTATCCTTAAGAGAGGGAGACATAATAAAAGATGGTTACAGCGAAGAGGTTGACAGAAGAAGAGACGTTATGGCAAATGGGAAAAAATGGATAAATGAAATTGCAGATGCTGAAAAAGAGAAAAATAATCTTAAATTTGCAAAGGTTGGCTATAACAGAGTTTTTGGATATTTTCTTGAGGTCAGCAAACTGAATGCAGATGATGTTCCCGATTATTTTATAAGAAAGCAAACCCTTTCAAATTGTGAAAGATACATAACAGAGGAAATCAAAAAGATAGAAGAAGAGGTTGTTGAGGCAGAAAGCCAGATAGTTGACCTTGAATATAACATGTTCTGCGAAATAAGAGACAAGGTGTCGGCACAGTACGAAAGAATAAAGAAAACTGCGGAATATATTTCGGTTATAGATGTCCTTTGTTCCTTTGCGGAAAAAGCCGAGAAAAACGGTTATGTTATGCCTGATGTGAATATGGGCAGTGAAATAAGTATTAAAAACGGCAGGCATCCTGTGGTTGAGAAGCTTAATTCGGGGAATATATTTATTCCAAACGACACAGAGCTTAATTCAGGAGATAACAGAATTTCTGTTATAACAGGTCCCAATATGGCAGGTAAGTCAACCTATATGAGACAGGTGGCTCTTATTACTCTTATGGCACAGATAGGAAGCTTTGTTCCTTGCGAAAGTGCGACTATAAGTGTTGTGGATAATATCTTCACAAGAGTGGGGGCATCTGATGATTTGTCAACGGGACAGAGCACCTTTATGGTAGAAATGAATGAGGTTGCATTTATTCTCGATAATGCAACAGAAAAGAGTCTTATAATCCTTGATGAAATTGGCAGAGGGACAAGCACTTACGACGGGCTGAGCATTGCGTGGTCGGTTGTTGAATATATTGCAAACCCCAAAAAGTGCGGGGCAAAAACTCTTTTTGCAACACACTATCACGAGCTAACAGAACTTGAAGAGAAAATTGACGGGGTTAAAAATTTCTGTATTGCAGTAAAGAAAAGCGGAGACACCGTAAACTTCCTCAGAAAGATTATAAGAGGCGGTGCAGACGGTAGCTATGGTATAGAGGTTGCAGCTTTGGCAGGAGTTAAAAAAGAGGTAACAAAAAGAGCAAAAGAAATATTGGCTGCTCTTGAACTTCGAGACGGAGAAAGACCGCCCGAAAACAAAAAACTTCCCAAAACACAGCCTAAGGAAGATTTTGGAATGGGTCTTCTTGATTTGGCAGAGGATGAAGTTGTAACAGAGATAAAATCTCTTGACCTTGATAAGATGACGCCTGTTGAGGCACTTACAAAGCTTTATGATTTAAAAGCGAAAGCTATGAATAAATAGGAGAATAATATGGCGGACATAAGAGTTTTGCCGCAAAGTGTTGCGGATAAGATTGCAGCGGGGGAAGTTTGTGAAAGACCATCTTCTGTGTGCAAGGAACTTGTTGAAAACTCAATAGATGCAGGAGCGGATAAGATTTCCGTTGAGATAAAATCAGGGGGAATAAAATATATCCGTGTAACTGATAACGGATGCGGTATTTCAAAAGAATTTGCAGAAACCGCATTTCTTCGCCATGCAACAAGCAAGCTAACTGAAATTGATGACCTTGAAAGCCTTTCAACAATGGGCTTTCGCGGGGAGGCTCTTGCAAGCATCACGGCAGTTGCAAGAGTGGAGCTTATAACAAAAACAAAGGATGAGGAAATGGGAACTCACCTTGTTATTGAGGGCGGAATAAAAAAAGAAAAGGATGAAATTGTCTGCAACGAAGGAACAACTATGGTTGTTGAGGATTTGTTTAAAAACGTTCCAGCCAGAATGAAATTTATGAAAAAGGATATGACAGAGGCGGGCTATGTGGCGGATACCTTATCTCGAATCGCCCTTGCAAAGCCCTCTGTTTCAATCGAACTGATTTCCGACGGAAAAACCGTTTTTAAAACAACGGGGGACGGAAATATTAAGAATGCAGTGCTTAAGATTTATGGTGTTGAATGTGCAAAATCACTTTTAGAGGTGGACTTTGAGCAAAATGGTGTGAAAGTTAGGGGTGTTATTGGAAAACCTGAAATTTCAAGAGGAAACAGAACAAGACAAACCCTTTTCGTTAATGAAAGATATATAAAAAACCATGTTGTTTCAAAGATAGTGGAGGAAGCCTATAAAAATTCTATAATGACGGAAAGATTTCCGTTTTTCGTTCTTGGAATTACCATATCTCCAAAGCTTGTGGATGTTAATGTGCACCCTGCCAAAACCGAGGTTAAGTTTGCTTATGAAAAAGAGGTTTATGATGCGGTTTATTATGGTGTGAAAAATGCCCTTTTCAGGGAAGATGAAAAACCAAAGTTAAATAAGGAGCTTACATTTGAGAAAAAACCGACGGAAGATTTTTCAAGTCCTGTGCAGATGTCAATGAGCTTTGCTCCCCAAAAGGAAAATGTGTTAAGGGATGTTGAAAAAACAGAGCCTGTATTCATTCCTGTCCAGAGTATAAAGCAGGAAACTTTGGATATTGATATGAAGAAGTTCACAGAAAAATATCTTGAATACACAATTCCGCCAAAGGATTTAAACGAAAAACAGGAAGAGAAAATTAAGGAAGAAATTAAAGAGCAGGAAATTGTTCAGGAAATAAAAATCGAAGAAGAAAAGATATCGAGAAAAATTATCGGTCAGCTTTTTGATACATATATTCTGTATCAGCAAGGAGAAGAAGCATATCTTGTTGACCAGCATGCAGCACATGAGAGAATGAGATTTGAAATGCTTCTTAAACAAAGAGAAGAAAAGGTGAGCTTTTCTCAGGGACTATTAGTTCCTGTAGTGCTTGACCTTGACCCTGCAGAAAGGGGATTGCTTGCTGGAAATATGGAGTTTTTCAGGGAATATGGATTTGAAATTGAGGATTTTGGTAAGGGAAGCTTTATTGTCCGCTCAACACCTGTTATTGGTTCGGATAAAGAAATTATTTCGCTTGTTTTTGAAATTCTTGAAATTTTAAAGGGAAATAAAAGAGGCGGAATAATGTCGCTTGAGGAGAGGACTCTTGATACTATTGCCTGCAAATATGCTATAAAGGCAAATAAAAAGTTATCCCATCAGGAAATGGAAGACCTTTTGTCAGGGCTTGATGAACTTTTAGAGAAAGGAATAACCACCTGCCCTCACGGAAGACCGATAAAAGTTTCCCTTTCTAAATATGAACTTGAAAAAATGTTTAAGAGAGTGGTATAGATAATGGCAACAGGAAAAATAATTGCTGTCACAGGACCGACCGCATCGGGAAAAACAAAGCTTTCTATTGAAATTGCAAAAAAGTTCGGGGGAGAAATTGTCTCCTGCGATTCAATGCAGGTTTATAAATATATGGATATAGGCACAGCAAAGGTAACGGAGTCTGAAAAAGAGGGCATCGTTCATCATATGCTTGATATTGTGTCTCCAATGGAAAACTATAATGTGGTTAGCTTTAAAAAAGATGCAGAGTTTGTTATAGATGATATATTAAAAAGAGGAAAACTCCCTGTTTTAGTCGGCGGAACAGGTCTTTATATGGACAGCGTGCTAAACAATGTTAAGTTCACAGAAAGCGAAACTAATGAAAGTGTCAGGGAGGAGCTTTCAAAGCTTGCAGAAGAAAAAGGGAATGAATTTGTTCACAATATGCTGAAAGAGATTGACCCTGAATCGGCAGAAAAAATTCACCCAAATAATGTGAGAAGAGTTATAAGAGCGATTGAAATATATAAAACCACGGGAAAAACAATGACTCAAGCAAATTTAGAGTCAAAGGTTCCCGAAAAATATGAATCCCTTATTTTTGGTCTTTGCTGGGACAGAGAGGTTTTGAATGAGAGAATTAATCTCCGTGTTAACAAAATGATGGAAGATGGACTTCTAAGCGAGGTTGAAAATCTTAGAAAGCTTGGTATGGAAAAAAGTATGACCTCTATGCAGGCAATAGGCTATAAGGAAATCTTTGAATATTTTGACGGAGATTTGAGTCTTGAAGAAGCCGTAGAGAAAATTAAGCTTGAAAGCAGAAAATATGCAAAAAGACAAATGACGTGGCTTAGAAGAAACGAGAAAATCAACTGGTTAATATTACAGAATGATTACAATTTGAATAAAATTTATGAACAGTGTTTTACATTGATAAAAAAGTTTGGTATAATTTAAGGAGATAAAGGGTTAAAATGGCGAAAGAGACAGCAAAAAAAAGAAATAAGAAAAAAGGCGGTTGGTTTTATGTAATCGCCCTTGTTGTGTTTGTTGCTGTTTATTTATCAGTAAGCTTTTTACTTAGTCTCAGGAACACATATTCAACAGTTGTTGTGAAAAAAGGCGAGCTTGAGGATTTTATCCTTGCAGAGGGATATGTGTTCAAAAATTCAACCATTATCTATGCGGGAAAGGAAGGGTATATAGACTGCCTTAAGGAAGATGAAGAAAAGGTTAAAATAGGCGAGGCGATAGTTGCTCTTTATAACGAGCAGGTTAATTCGGAGCTTAAAGGACAGATAATATCAGTTGAAGAAAAAATAGAATCTCTTGAAAAAACCATAAAATATAAAAGCTCGTCGGATGGTGATCTTGCAAAAACGGAGCAGAGTATATCCGATAAAATGAAATCTATCGGAGCCTTGTCGGATGCAAGAGATATAAAACAGATTTCACAGCTTAAAAAAGACGTTGTCGCTATGCTTCACGAAAGGAATGATATTTCGGGAGAAAGCGAAGAAAAAGAACTTGGGGAGCTTAAAAAACAGAGAGAGTCTCTTATGAACACCCTGAAAAGTCAGGCAGACATTATATATGCACAGGGAGCAGGGGTATTCACATCCTTTGTTGACGGGGCAGAAGATGTTTTAAGTATAAAAAACATAGAAGAAAATAAGGTTGATAGAAAATATATAAAAAATTTAAAAAGCTTTAAATATAAAAACAAGGTTTCATCAAAGGTTGATGCAGGCGAACCTATCGGAAAGCTTGTTGATAATTATGTGTGGAACGTTGTTATGGAAGTTCCAAAAGCAGAAAGTGAGCTTATAAACGTTGGCGATGCAGTTAAAATCAGATTTACGGAGCTTGATGAGAATGCAGTAAGCGGAACGGTTCTAAAAATTTCTCCTGAGGAAGACGGAAAGGTTATAGTTGTTGTTAAGTCAAATAAATATATAAACTCGGTGTATCAAACATCAAAAACTGAAGTTCAGCTTATAAAGAAAACATACACAGGAGTTAAAATTCCCCAGAAAGCTCTAAGAATTGTTGACGGGGAAAAGGGTATTTATGTTTCCAGAGGAAACCTTGCAAAGTTTATCCCTATAAATATAATTTATTCGGACAAGGACTGGGTTGTTGCAGAAGAGGGCACAGGTCAGGACGGCATAAAGATTTATGATCAGGTTATATTAAAGGGCAAGAATTTGTACGATAAGAAGGTAATCAAATGAGTTTCATAAAGGAAAATTTCAGCGAAGTCGTTGAGAGAATAGAAAAATCAGCAGAAAAAAGCGGACGAAAGTGCGAAGATGTCCGCCTTGTAACTGTTACAAAAACAATAGATACAGAGAGAATAAAGGAAGCCATTTCGGCAGGTGCAACTATTCTTGGAGAAAACCGTGTTCAGGAAATTCTTGAAAAATATGATGAGCTTTCAGCCCTTGCTAAGTTTCATCTTATAGGCCACCTGCAGAAAAACAAGGTTAAATATATAATCGGAAAAGTGGAACTTATTCACTCGGTTGAAAGTCTTTCGCTTGCATCGGAGATTGACAAAAAAGCAAAAAAAGAAGGCATTGTTCAAAAAATTTTGATAGAGGTAAATGTTTCAGGAGAAGAGTCTAAGTTTGGTATTAAGCCTTGCGATGCAGAAGAATTTGTAAGAGAAGCGTCAAAATATGAAAATGTTAAAATTGAGGGACTTATGACGGTTGCCCCCTTTGATGCAAATGAAGACGAGCTGAGAGCGGTTTTTAAAGGCTTGAGGGAACTGGCAGAGAGAATTGACGGACTTAATATAGATAGAGTTTCTATGAAAGAACTTTCCATGGGTATGACAGGCGACTATGAGCTTGCTATTGAAGAGGGAGCAACAATGGTAAGAGTCGGAACGGGGATTTTCGGAAAAAGAGACTATTCAAAGTAGAAAATTAATTAGAAAATATATATAGAGAAAGGTTGATATGTATGAGTTTAATTAACAAGATGTTCAATATGATAGGTATTGAATTCGGAGGAGAAGAAGAGGAATTTGACGAAGAATTTTTAGACGATGCAAGAAAGGCAGAACCTGCAAAACCTTTTGTTCCGACACTTGATGATGATTATGCGGAATTTGGCGGAAAGAAGAATAAGGTTGTTAAAATCCACACAACAGCACAGCTTAAGCTTGTTGTTATCCAGCCTGAAAGCTTTGAAGAAGCAAAAGATATCGCAATTCACTTAAAGAGCAAGAAACCTGTTGTTATGAATCTTGAAATGGTGGACAGAGATGTTCAAAGAAGAATTGTTGATTTCTTGAGCGGTGCAGTTTTTGCTCTTGACGGAAATATTCAAAAGGTTTCAAACGGCATCTTCCTCATAGCTCCATATAACGTGGGAATTATGGGCGATTTTAAGGATGAACTTAGAAACAAGGGCATTTTCCCTCAAAACTAATATGAATTTTTCTATTGATGAAAAGCTTTTGCTGGCAAAGGCGGAAGATGTTGTCAGCCTTTCGGAAAAGCATTTTTCTCTCAAAAACACAGATTTTTTAACGCCAAATGAAGCAGGGCTTATAAGAAAAAATCCTCCGAGAGGATTTGAAAGCAGGCAGGAATTTTTTGGCGGGTATCCTGATGCGGAAAGGGTTATGTTTGTTTCTTATCCTGATTATTTTGAGGATTATGAAAAGGACGAGTTAATTTCCGTTATAAAGATAACAGGAAAGTTTATAGAAACTCTGAGCCACAGGGATTTTCTGGGAAGCGTACTGGGGCTTGGTGTGAAGAGGGAGAAAATAGGGGATATTTTAGTTTCGGATGATGAGACTCTTATTTTTCTGTCAGCTGATATTGCAAATTACATAAAAACGAGTCTTGGAAAAATCGGACGAGTGGGAGTAAAGTGCGAAACAATATCAACAAAAGATATAACTGTTCCCGAAAAAGAAACAAAGAAGATTACGGGAACTGTTCAAAGTGTGCGTTTTGATGCGGTTTTATCAACTGCCCTGCATCTTTCCAGAGGAAAGGTCAAGGAGCTTGTGGAAAGTGAAAAGGCATCAATAAACTGGGCTGTCTGTACCTCCTGTTCCCAAGGAATGAAAGAGGGAGACGTCTTTTCAGTGAGAGGCTTTGGCAGATTTAAGCTTGAGAGTGCATCTCATATAACGAAAAAAGGAAGATACAGCCTTGAAATTTTAAAATATGTTTAAAATCAGTTTTTGAAAGGAAGATTAGATTATGCTGACACCTATTGAAATAGAAAAGCACAGCTATAAAAAAGGTTTTCGCGGATATTCGCAAGATGAAGTTGACGAATTTATGCGGGTTGTTTGCGAGGATTATGAAAAGCTTTATAAAGAAAACATTGTTTTAAGAGACAAGATAAATATATTGTCAAATGCCGTAAAACAGTATAAATCAATGGAAGAGACTCTTCAGAATGCCATAATAGTTGCACAGAGCACAGGGGAAGAGATAACAAAAAATGCCAGAGAAAAAGCCGATAATATAATAAGAGAGGCTGAAAACCAGGCAGGAAAAATCCTTAATGATGCAGGTAAGGAAGTAACCAAGGTTAGCTATGAATACGAAAAAATGAAGAGAAATGTTGAAGTTTTCAGAACAAAGATAATTTCTCTTTTAACATCACAGCTTGACATAGTTAAAGAATTTTCAACTCCTGAAAATGAAGAGGCGGGAGAGACAATAGAGAGTATGCCGGAGATTTCTAACGAGACAGAAACAATGAGCGAAAAGAATGTTCAGGAAACTCTGAAAAAACTTGAAAGAGTGACAAAAGAGCTTCCAAAGCTTGTTCTTAATGAGAATGGAGAGTATGTGGCTGCAGAAGAAACAGATGGCGGCAGTGCTGATGATTATGATGAAGAGCTTGGATTTTAGGCTTTAAATTTGGGAGCTGTTGCAAAATATATTGCACAGCTCTTTTTTTAGGTAAGGGTATAATATGATATATTTAATTATTGGAATTTTTGGGATTATTTTAGACTTTGCGACAAAAAAGCTTGCGGCGGCGCACCTTAAAGGCGGAACCGAAGTTATATTGATAGAAAAAGTTTTCAAGCTTTCATATGTGGAAAATTTCGGTGCGGCATTCGGCATATTTCAGGATATGAGATATGTTTTTATTGTGCTGACTGTTTTGATAGTCTTTTTCCTTTTTTGGCTTTTAAAGGATGCGAAAACAAAGAGCAGAATATTTAAAACGGGAATAACACTTATGATAACAGGTGCGGTGGGCAATTTTATTGACAGAGTGTTTCTTGGATATGTGGTTGATTTTCTTGATTTTTATCTTATTGATTTCCCTGTTTTCAATGTTGCCGACTGCTTTGTTTGTGTAGGAGCAGGACTTCTTATAATTTATTATTTATTTTTTGACTGTGAGGGAAAAAAGGTAAATGAGTAATTTGGAAAACAGGTTTGAATTTATATTTGAAGAAAACGAAAAAAAGCGTATTGATGTGTTTCTTTGCGAAAAGCTTGAGGGTTTTACCCGCTCTCATATACAGAAGATGGTAGAAGAAAATAATGTTTGTGTTAATAACTCTTTTGTAAAGACAAGCTTAAAGCTGAAAAATGGCGATGTTATCACGGGGGAAATTCCAAAGCCCCGCGAAATTGAAGCAAAGGCAGAGGATATTCCCATTGAGGTTGTCTATGAAGATGATGACCTTCTTGTTGTTAATAAGCCTCAGGGGATGGTTGTGCATCCCGCAGCGGGTAACTATGACGGAACACTTGTGAATGCTCTTTTATATAGATGCGGAGACAGCCTTTCAGGGATAAACGGAGAAAAACGTCCCGGCATACTTCACAGAATTGATAAGGACACAAGCGGACTTTTGCTTGTTGCAAAGAATGATAATGCACATGTTTTTTTGGCGGAACAAATCAAGGAGCATAGTCTGACAAGAGAATATAAAGCGTTGGTTCACGGAAATGTGAAAGAAGAAAGCGGAACGGTCAATGCTCCTATCGGACGGTCGGATAAGGACAGAAAGAAAATGACCATAACCTATAAAAACAGCAAAGAGGCGGTAACTCACTTTTTTGTTATAGACAGATTTGAGGGTTACACTCTTTTGAGACTTAGACTTGAAACGGGAAGAACACACCAGATAAGAGTTCATATGTCGAAAAAGGGGCATTCTGTTGTGGGGGATAAAACCTATGGAATAAAGAAAGAGCCGTTTAATTTAAAGGGACAGCTTCTCCATGCATATAAAATAGGGTTTATTCATCCCACGACCAAAGAATATATGGAGTTTGAAAGCCAGCTTCCCAAACATTTTGCAGAAGTTCTTGAGAAAATTAAGGACAAGAAAGTATAGGAGCTATAAAATGGAAAATAATATAGAGCAAAGATTTAACGAAATTTTAAAAGAATGCGAACTTCTTGTAAAAAGGGATGCTGGGGAAGACGAAAAAGAGGGAAAAAAGGTTACAAGTCTTCACGACGGACATAGAAAAAGACTTGATGACAAGGCTCTGGAAAGCTTTGATACTCTGGCTATGCACGAATATCTAGAATTTCTTTTGTTTAATGTAATTCCAAGGAGCAACACGAACGATATTGCCCACAGACTTCTTAAAAGATTCGGCTCGCTTAAGGGTGTATTAAATGCAGACCCTAATGAGCTTGAGAAGGTCGGCGGTGTGGGACACAGGGTAGCTATGTATCTTTCTACGTTGAACGGAATTGCAGGTCTTGTTTTAAGAAGCCAGATGGATTATAAAACTCTTGACAATGCAGAGAAAATAAGAGAATATGTCAGCACATATTTTATAGGCAGGGAAAAAGAGTGTTCATATATTTTTCTTCTTGATTCTCATAACAGATTGAAAGGAGAGAAGCTTCTTTCGGAGGGAGTCAGTGATGAAACATATATTTACACAGAAAATATATGTGAAATTGCTCTGGCAAGAGATGCGAAAAAGATTATTCTTGCACATAACCATCCGTCAGGAGTTGCGAAAGCGTCCGAAAATGATATTACTGTTTCAAAAAGTCTTGAAATCAAGCTTCATAATATTAATGTCAAGCTTATTGACAGCGTTATTGTAACAGACGGGGATTATTACAGCTTGAGGGCGAACGGACATCTTGAGGGAAGACTTTTCTGGGGAAATTAAAAAGATTATTGCAGGCAGGAGATAAAATGTTTAAAATCCACACAGAGTATAAACCCACCGGCGACCAGCCGGAGGCAATAAAAAAGTTAACAGAGGGAATAAAAAGAGGGGATAAATTCCAGACTCTTCTTGGGGTAACAGGCTCAGGAAAAACATTCACAATGGCAAATGTTATTGCCAATGTAGGAAAACCCACTCTTGTTCTTGCTCATAATAAAACACTTGCTGCCCAGCTATGCAGCGAGTTTAAGGAGATATTTCCTGAAAATGCAGTGGAATATTTTGTTTCCTATTATGACTATTATCAGCCTGAGGCATATATTCCCTATTCGGATACCTATATAGAAAAAGACGCCTCAATGAATGATGAAATAGATAAATTAAGACACTCTGCAACCGCCGCTCTTTTTGAAAGGCGGGATGTTATAATTGTTGCAAGTGTTTCCTGTATATATGGTTTGGGGGACCCTATTGATTATAATAATATGGTTGTGTCCCTAAGACCGGGAATGATAAAGGATAGGGACGAGGTTATAAAAAAGCTTTGTGAAATTCAGTATGAGAGAAATGACATAAATTTTGTTAGAAACAAATTCAGAGTCCACGGGGATGTTATAGATATATTTCCGTCGGATTCAAAAGGCTCTGCCATAAGGGTTGAGTTTTTCGGGGATGAAATAGAAAGAATAACTGAAATAAATGTGGTAACAGGAGAAGTTACGGGCGTAAGAAAGCATTGTGCCATTTATCCGGCATCCCATTATGTAACCACAAAGGAGAAAATGGACAGAGCCATTCTTGATATAAGGGAAGAACTTGAAGAAAGGGTAAAATATTTCACAGAACACGGACAATTGATAGAAGCCCAGAGAATAAGGCAAAGAACAGAATATGATATAGAAATGATGCAGGAGACAGGTTTTTGTCAGGGCATAGAAAATTATTCAAGACTAATAAGCGGAAGAGAGGCGGGAAGCCCGCCTTTTACCTTGCTTGATTATTTCCCTGATGATTTTCTTCTTATGGTGGATGAATCCCATGTGACAATCCCTCAGGTAAGGGCTATGTATCACGGGGACAGAGCAAGAAAAGAAAATCTGGTTGAATATGGTTTCAGACTTCCCTCCGCCTATGATAACAGACCCCTTGATTTTGATGAATTTTATAATCACATAAATCAGGCAGTATTTGTCAGTGCAACCCCTGCTAATTTTGAAAGGGAACTTTCAATCCAGATTGCAGAGCAGGTTATAAGACCAACAGGCCTTTTAGATCCTGAAATTGAAGTGAGACCAATAGCGGGACAGATGGACGATTTATATGGAGAAATTTGCAAAAGAGTTGAGAAAAAGCAAAGGGTTCTTGTCACAACTCTCACTAAGAAAATGGCAGAAAGGCTCACGGAATATTTTGAAGAGCTTGGTGTTAAGGTCAGATATCTCCATTCCGAAATTCAGACTATTGAAAGAATGGAAATTATAAGGGATTTAAGACTTGGTGTTTTTGATGTTTTAGTCGGAATAAACCTTTTAAGAGAGGGACTTGATATCCCCGAAGTTTCACTGATTGCAATACTTGATGCAGACAAGGAGGGCTTTCTTAGAAGTGAAACCTCTCTTGTGCAAACAATCGGAAGAGCTGCAAGAAATGCCGAGGGAAAGGTTATTATGTATGCAGATGAAATAACTGCATCGATGAGGGCGGCTATCTCGGAAACCGAAAGAAGAAGAAAAATACAAAGTGCGTATAACGAGGAACATAATATTGTTCCAAAAACTATTGAAAAGGCAGTTCAGGATATTATTGAGGCAACTGTTGAAGAAAAGCTTTCAAATGACGAGGGCCTGGGAGAAGAAAACAGAAAAGCCCTGATAGATGAATTAACAGAAAAAATGAAAGAAGCTGCAAAGCTTTTGCAATTTGAGCTTGCGGCTCAGCTAAGAGATGAGATAAAGCGTCTTGAGGAGATGTGAAAAAATGCTTAAGGACATAGTAATAAAGGGTGCAAAAGAAAATAATCTTAAAAATATTGATGTTGTTATTCCAAGGGATAAAATGGTTGTTCTCACGGGACTTTCAGGCTCGGGAAAATCTTCTCTTGCCTTTGAAACCATATATGCAGAGGGTCAAAGAAGATATGTTGAGTCCCTTTCTGCCTATGCAAGACAGTTTTTGGGTCAGATGGAAAAGCCAAATGTTGAGTCAATTGAGGGACTATCCCCTGCAATTTCCATTGACCAGAAAACAACAAGCAAAAATCCTCGTTCAACTGTTGGAACAGTAACGGAAATCTATGATTATTTAAGACTTTTGTATGCAAATATAGGTATTCCTCATTGTCCCCAGTGCGGAAAGGAAATTAAGCCACAGTCTGTTGACCAGATTATAGATGTGGTAACCGCTCTTCCTGAAAGAACAAAACTGCAGATTTTGTCTCCCGTTGTAAGGGGAAGAAAAGGGGAACATAAGAACATTATAGAAAAAGCAAGAAAAGATGGTTTTGTCAGAATAAAAATAGACGGCGAGCAGTATGAACTTGACGGACTTGAAATAAATCTAGACAAACAGAAAAAGCATAATATTGAAATTGTTGTGGATAGACTTATTGTGAAAGAGGATATGAATAAGCGTCTTTCCGATTCGGTGGAAACAGCCCTTAAGCTTTCGGGCGGGATTGTTCTTGTTGACATAATTGATGGGGAAACTCTGTTTTTCAGCCAGAATTATGCCTGTGATGACTGCGGAATAAGCATAGAGGAGCTGACTCCGAGAATGTTTTCCTTTAACACTCCCTATGGTGCCTGCCCCGAATGTCTGGGACTCGGAACTATATCAAAAATTAACCCCGACAGAGTTATTCCCGATAAGAATAAAAGTATTATGGAGGGGGCAATTATTGCATCAGGCTGGGGTGTTAAGGATGAAAATTCCATTTCACTTATGCACTACAGAGCTCTTGCGAAAAAATATAATTTCAGCCTTGATGTACCTGTTCGGGATTTGCCTAAGGAGGCACTTGATAAGATTTTATATGGAACGGGTTATGATAAAATCGAGCTTGAATATGACAGAAAATATTTAAAGGGTGTCCAGTATTCAAGATTTGAGGGTGTAATCAATAATTTAAAAAGAAGATATGATGAATCAAGTTCTGACTGGCTCAAGGCGGAGGTTGAGTCATATATGATAAATGATGACTGCCCTGCATGTAAGGGAACAAGGCTAAAGCCTGAAATTCTTGCGGTTACAGTTAAGGGTAAGAATATAGATGAAGTAAGCAGAATGTCGGTTGCAGATGCCTATGAGTTTTTTGATAATATGAAGCTTACTCAGAAAGAGGAAATAATAGCATTCCAGATATTAAAAGAAATAAAGGCAAGACTTGGTTTTTTAATAAGTGTGGGACTTGAATATCTCACCTTATCCCGAAGCTCGGGAACTCTGTCAGGGGGCGAAGCACAGAGAATAAGACTTGCAAGCCAGATAGGTTCGGGACTTATGGGTGTTTTGTATATCCTTGATGAGCCAAGCATAGGTCTTCATCAAAGGGATAACGAAAAGCTTCTTAATATGCTGAAAAAATTGAGAGATTTAGGGAATACCCTGATTGTGGTTGAACACGACGAAGACACGATGTATGCTGCGGACCATATTATAGATATAGGGCCTGGTGCAGGTGTTCACGGGGGAGAAGTTGTTGCAGAAGGCACGGCGGAAGAAATAATGAAATGCGAAAATTCCGAAACTGGAAATTATTTAAGCGGAAGAAAGAGTATTCCTCTTCCGAAGGAAAGAAGAAAAGGCAATGGTAATTTCCTTGAAATAAAGGGGGCAAAAGAAAATAACCTTAAAAATATTAATGTGAAAATCCCTCTTGGTACATTCACTTGTGTCACAGGAGTTTCAGGAAGCGGAAAAAGCTCACTTGTTAATCAGGTTATGTATAAAACCCTTGCGAATAAGTTGAACAGAGCAAAGCTTGATGAAGGGAAATATAAGGATATTCTTGGCATAGAGTATCTTGATAAGGTTATAGATATCGATCAGTCTCCAATAGGAAGAACACCCCGCTCCAATCCTGCAACCTACACAGGTCTCTTTGGTGATATAAGAGAGCTTTTTGCGAAAACAAAGGATGCAAAAGAAAGAGGCTACGGGGCAGGAAGATTTAGCTTTAATGTTAAAGGCGGAAGATGCGAGTCTTGCATGGGTGATGGTATTGTTAAGATTGAGATGCATTTCTTGCCTGATGTTTATGTGCCTTGCGAGGTTTGTGAGGGGAAAAGATATAACAGAGAAACCTTAGAGGTAAGGTATAAGGGTAAAAATATATATGAAGTTCTTGAAATGACAGTTGAAGAGGGTCTTGAATTTTTCTCAAGTATTCCTAAAATTCAGAGGAAACTTAAGACTCTTTATGATGTGGGACTTGGCTATATAAAAATAGGACAGCCGTCAACAACTTTATCAGGCGGTGAGGCACAGAGAGTTAAGCTTGCAACCGAGCTAAGCAGGAGAAGTACAGGGAAAACTATTTATATTCTTGATGAGCCAACAACAGGTCTCCACACGGCAGATGTCCACAAGCTTATTGAAGTTCTGGAAATGCTTGTTGACTCGGGGAATACGGTTTTGGTTATAGAGCATAACCTGGATGTTATAAAGTGTGCAGATTTTATTTTAGATTTAGGCCCTGAGGGAGGAGACGGGGGCGGAAAGGTTGTTGCATCAGGAACTCCTGAAAAGGTCGCAAAAAGTAAGGACTCCTATACTGGATATTATCTTAAAAAAATTCTGGATAAAAAATAAAGACTTACCTCTTGAAAAAAGGGTCCTGTTGTGATAGAATGATTAGGCAGAAAAGAGGTAATAAAAATGTATGATGCAAAATCTCTCAAGGCAGAAGAATTTATAAACCACGAAGAAATTGAAGAATCACTTCGCTATGCCGAGGAGAACAAGAATAATTTAGAGCTTGTTGAAAGCATAATTGAAAAGGCGCGGATGAGAAAAGGTCTTACTCACAGAGAGGCATCCGTTCTTTTGGCTTGTGAAAACGAGGAAAAAATTTCAAAGATTTATGATTTGGCAGAGCAGATAAAAAAGGATTTCTATGGAAACCGTATTGTTATGTTTGCTCCCCTTTATCTTTCTAATTATTGTGTGAACGGCTGTGTTTATTGTCCGTACCACCACCAGAATAAAACTATTCCGAGAAAGAAGCTGACTCAGGAAGAGGTTAAAAAAGAGGTTATTGCTCTTCAGGATATGGGGCATAAAAGACTTGCTATTGAAAGCGGTGAAGACCCCGTTAATAACCCTATTGAGTACATTTTGGAGTGTATAAAAACTATCTATTCTATAAAGCATAAAAACGGAGCAATCCGCAGGGTTAATGTAAATATTGCGGCAACAACTGTTGAGAATTACAGAAAGCTCCACGATGCTGGAATAGGAACATATATTCTGTTTCAGGAAACATATCACAAGGAAAGCTATGAAAAGCTTCATCCAACAGGCCCGAAGCATAATTATGCATATCACACAGAGGCAATGGACAGAGCGATGGAGGGTGGCATAGATGATGTTGGTCTTGGTGTTCTTTTTGGACTTGAGCTTTATAAATATGAGCTTTGCGGACTAATAATGCACGCAGAACACTTAGAGGCGGTTCACGGCGTAGGCCCTCATACAATAAGTGTTCCAAGAGTGAAAAAAGCGGACGATATTGACCCTGGTCAGTTTGATAACGGTATATCCGATGAAACTTTTGCAAAAATCTGTGCTATTATAAGAATTGCAGTTCCATATACTGGAATGATTATCTCCACAAGAGAAAGTCAGGAACTAAGAGAAAAGGTTATAAGACTCGGTGTTTCGCAGATAAGCGGAGGTTCAAGAACAAGTGTTGGCGGATACACGGAAGATATAAGACCGACCGACACAGAACAGTTTGATGTTTCCGACCAGAGAACTCTTGATGAGGTTGTGAAATGGCTTATGGAAATCGGCTATATTCCAAGCTTCTGCACTGCTTGCTACAGAGAGGGAAGAACGGGAGACAGATTTATGTCACTTTTAAAAAGCGGACAAATTCAGAATTGTTGTCATCCCAATGCTTTAATAACATTAAAAGAATTCTTAGAGGATTATGCAAGCGAAGAGACTGTGAAAATAGGCGAAGAGCTTATTTTGAAAGAGCTTGAAAACATTCCAAACGAAAAGGCAAGAGAAACTGCAAAAAAATATATATTTGAAATAAAAAGCGGAAAGAGAGACTTCCGTTTTTAATAAAAATCAATAGTAGATGGAAACGAAAGGAGAGTTTTTATGTGCGATACAATTTATACTGTGGATGATATAAAAGCAGTTTTGTACCCTGTTTTTGTTAAGCATAATGTGAAAAAGGCTGTCCTTTTTGGTTCATATGTGAAAGGACTTGCTGAAAGTCACAGTGATGTTGATTTGCTTCTTGATAGCGGACTTCGTGGATTAAAATTTGTTGGGCTTATAGAGGATGTGCGGTCTGCACTCGATAAAGAGGTTGATGTTTTCGACAAAACTCATATAATTCCAAACTCTAAAATATTTTCCGAAATATCCAGGGACGGAGTGGTAATTTATGAAAAATAAAATAATTGTTGAAAAAATACTAAAATATATTTCAAAATTGCTTGATTACACAAAGGACATAGAATATGATGCATTTATAAATAATTCAATTCTTGTTGAAGCCTGTGTTTTTAATCTCAGTCAGATAGGCGAGCTTGCGAATAAAATTGACAAGGAATTTGAGGAAAAAAATTCATCTATTCCGTGGAGAGTTTTGTATGGTTTGCGGAATAAAATTGTCCATGATTACGAGGGTGTAAATCTTGTTTTGATATGGGATATAGTTAAAGAAGATTTGCCGGAATTAAATGAACAATTAAAAATTTTAAATAAACAATAAAAGAGGCGGAAGCCTCTTTTTCCTTTGATGAATATATTTAAGTTTTTTCTTTGTATATCGGGGCTGGAACAGAAATTAATCCCGCTATATAATCAAGAGAAACATTATAAAACTTTGCAAGTTTTATTGCAAGCTCAAAGGGAATTTCTCTTTTCCCCTGTTCGTAGTTTGTGTATGTGGTTTTATGCATATTCAGTATTTTAACAAGTTGGTCTTGTGTTAGGTCGTTATCTTCCCGTAAATCTCGTAACCTTTTATAATATCCCATAATCTTACTCCTTTATTTTTATATTGACATAATACATCATTTGTTGTATAATATACTCAAAAATACAACATATGATGTATTTATATAATGAAATGGAGTGAAGCTATGAATAAAGAAGCTGTAAAGTCAGGGGTAAAATTAATAATAGCAGCAGTTAGTATTTTTTTGAGTGTAAAAAACGCCGGAAAAAATGGTGAAAAATTATCACAGTCATTTATTGATTTAAAAGAGAATTTAAAATATTAAAATAGGAGAAAAAAATATGAGAAAAGATATTTTTGATGAAATGGGAAGAATAATAGGTTATACAATAAAAAATGGAAATATAACAACTATTTTTGATAATATGGGAAGAGTATTGGGCAATCACAACGAGGTAACAAATAATGTGGTTAATAACATGGGAAAAATTGTAGGAAAAGGGCTTGAAATGTTAGGCGTATTAATAAAATTATAGTTAATTATGGTACTTTGGAAAAACTGAAAAAACTTGATGCAGTTATCAAATAAGTGGACAAAGTTCATAATGAATAGTAAAATTATAGTCTCAAGAAGGTGAAATAGAATGAAGGAGATTATATTATCACGTATTAAAGAGAAAATAAAAAAGAGAGGAAAAATAAAAATGTTTGAAGCTACTAAGACTTTTATTGAAAAATTGGAAGAGAAAAACCTAAAATATGAATTTTATCCTTGTGATGAAAATAAAAGTTATGCATATGAAGGATTAGGGTTGAATCTATCAACGAATAATATTACAAGTGTAAATATAGAAGTATTTTTTTCAGCAGATGGATTTGATGTAGGAATAAGGTGTTTTGAATTATGTAAAACAAGTGAGGAAAAATTTGCAACTACATTAGAACTTATTAATAAAATAAATAAACAATACTTCTATGTAAAGTTTTGTATTGATGAAGAATATAATATTATTGCTGCTGCTGACACTAATATAAAACCAGAGGATATAGATTTTGGTAGTAGATTAATAGATTTTGTTTCCGATTTTATGTCTGTGTTAGATGAGGTTTATCCGGAATTAATGAAAGAAATCTGGAAATAAATACTTGATTAGGTAAATTTAGAAATAAGAGAAGCAAGAGGAATTTCCTCTTGCTTTTACTAATTATTTCTTCATAACAAATTCTGATAAATATTCCTTATTATTTTTTTCGGGATGCGATATAACCTCATTAAGTGCTTTTTTCAAAAGCTTGCCGATTTCCTTTTCGGGAATATCGAGGGATAAAAGGTCATCGCCTTTTAAGGCTAAATCTTTCAGGGAAAAGCATTCACCGCCATTTATGATTTCATATAAAAGCTTCTGGTCCTTATTTTTCATTTCAAAAAGAAGAGAAACATTTTCTGCATCAAACCTATTAAGTAAGTGCTTGATAGCTGTTTTGTCATTTTCTATATCCTTTTCAAAATATTCCGAAAGAAATAAAACTGTTTTTTGTGCTATGGTGCTGAATTTAAGGTCTTTTAGGATTTTCGTCCCAGTCTTTTTATCAAATAGAGTAAGAAAAATTCCAAACCTTATTTCTAAAACAGCCTTTGCACAGAAAATTTCATCTGCAATCTCTATATATCTATCGACAGAAATTTCCATAAGCTCAGGAATAAAAACTTCAAAAACTTCTCTGTATTCAATAAGAACATTTTTCACATTTTCTCCAAGGAGAATTTTGGAAAATTCGTCTCTTATCCGTTCTTTAGAGATGTTTTTAAGAAGATTTTTATTTTTTTGGATACTTTTTCTTGTTGACTTTTCAATTTCAAAACCAAGATAAGAAGAAAATCGAATTGCCCTTAAAATTCTGAGAGCATCTTCCCTGAATCTGTCATCGGCATTTCCAATTGTTCTTATAATCTTATTTTCAATATCCTCTGTGCCTGAAAACAAATCGGTTATAAGATTATCACTTGATGAAACAAGGGCGTTTATGGTAAAGTCCCGCCTTTTAAGGTCTTCTTCAAGACTTCGTGTAAAGCTAACCGTCTCAGGAGATCGGGAATTTAAATAATCTCCGTCTGTGCGGAAAGTTGTGATTTCCATAGGCAAGCTGTCTTTAATAACAGTTATTGTGCCAAACTTTTTGCCTGTTTCTATGGTTTTGCAATCGGAGAAGATTTCAAGTATTTCTTCTGGAAGAGCAGATGTTGTTATGTCAAAATCATTTGGAGTATTACCCATGTAATAATCGCGGACAGCCCCACCCACAAGATAGGCGTCAAAGCCTTCGTGTTTCAGGCGTTCAAGAACAAAGCTTACGGGTTTTGGAAATCTTATTATTTCAGACATTTCGTTTTCAAAAACAGGCGTAAAAATATCCCTTAAAAGATTTGTGTCAGGGGTAAAGCTATATGATTTAGCTTGACGTAGATTTTCAGGAAGACCTGCCTGAATGTTAATTGTAAATCTGTTGTATCTTTTAGTTCTTGAATATTTAATGCTTCCGTTTTGTGAAAAAATACTGTTTTTAACATAAAACATATTGTATTCGTTCATATTAAAACAGTTTGTTATATTGCTTGCTGGATTCAAAATTTTTATAAGCTGGCTGTCAAGCTTTTCTCCTGTTGCAGAAATGGATATAACCACCGAGTTATCGGAAGATAGTTTTTCCTTAACAGATATAAGTATATCCGAGCCTTCTTCCCCCGTGAAGTGTTTTATAAGAATTGATGTAAGATAATAAAAAGCATATTCAAAGTCGTGAACACTTATATAAAGAGGAAGGTTGCTCATAAGTTTTTTATTGTATATAATATGAATTTTGCTGACTCCGCAAAGAAATTCGGAAAGACTTGTTATAATGCCTCTTAAAAAGCTGTCGGAGGACACTGCCTGAAGCTCCTCCCTTTGGTTGCAGAATTCAGACAGAATAAGGTTAACAAGATGTATTCCGTTAAGATTTTCGTTACATATAAGATTGCTTGTCATAAGCCCCTCGGGGGAAAGCTTTTCGTTTCTTTGAATTTGTCTTATATTATTGGTGGAAAAATGAATTTGTTCTTTAAGCTCTTTAAGAACTATTTTTAATTCGTGTATTTTATTATCCATAAAAAGACCTCATCTTAGAAAGTTATTCATTTTATTGCTGTGTGCGTGGCAAACTGCAATTGCAAGGGCATCAGCAGTGTCATCAGGCTTTGGAATTTTTTCAAGTCCAAGAAGCATTTTAACCATCTGCTGGACCTGCACTTTCTCTGCTCTTCCGTATCCCACAGTTGCCTGCTTAACCTGAAGAGGGGTGTATTCAAAAATGGGGATATTTTTATTTAAGGCAGAAAGAAGCAAAACACCTCTTGCTTGTGCAACGTTTATTGCGGTTTTCTGGTTGCTGTTAAAAAAAAGCTCCTCTATAGCCATTGCATCAGGCTTTGTGCGGTCAATTATTTGGGAAAGCTCATCGTGAATTTTTTTGAAACGAAGAAACATATCCTCCTTTGAATCTGTTGTAATTGCTCCGTATTCAAGTGCCTTGAATTTATTTCCGTCATAACTTATTATTCCGTATCCCACAATAGCAAATCCGGGGTCTATACCTAAAATTATCACACAAAATCCCTCTCTCTGTGAATAGTTTTATATAAAATGTATAAAAATACAAAAATTATGTATATTTTTGCAAAAAGTACTTGCAAAAAAGTGATAATAGTATTATAATACAAAAAGAATATAAAAACAAGAAAAAATTTCAACTTGTGTTTATGGAGGTACATAAAATGAAAGAAAAGGTTGTTCTTGCGTATTCAGGCGGTCTGGATACATCAATAATTATTAACTGGTTAATTGAAAATTACGGTTATGAAGTAATTGCGGTTTGCGGAGATGTTGGTCAGGGAAAAGAAACTGACGGTCTTGAAGAAAGAGCAAAAAAAAGCGGTGCTTCAAAATGTTATATAGAAGATTTAAGAGAGGAATATGTTCGTGATTATATATTCCCAACAGTAAAAGCGGGAGCGGAATACGAGGGAAAATATCTTCTCGGAACGTCACACGCCCGTCCTATTATTGCAAAAAGACTTGTTGAAATCGCAAAAAAAGAGGGTGCGGTTGCAATATGCCACGGTGCAACAGGAAAAGGAAATGACCAGGTTCGTTTTGAACTTACAATCAAGGCTTTAGCACCTGAAATGAAAATTATTGCTCCGTGGAGAATTTGGGATATCAAATCACGTGAAGATGCAATTGATTATGCAAATGCTCATGGTATTGAGATTCCTGTAACCAAAAAGGATTTGTATTCAAGAGACAGAAACGTATGGCACATAAGCCATGAGGGAATGGACCTTGAAGACCCTGCAAATATGCCAAAATATGATGAACTTTTAAAACTTACAGTTCCTCCTATGAAGGCACCTGATAAGCCAACATATGTTAAGATAACATTTGAAAAGGGTGTTCCTGTTAAAATTGATGATGTAGAATATTCACCGCTTAAGCTCGTTGAAAAGCTTAATGAAATAGGCGGAGCAAACGGAATAGGTATTGCAGATATCGTTGAAGACAGACTTGTTGGCATGAAATCAAGAGGTGTTTATGAAACCCCGGGCGGAACAATTCTTTATGCCGCTCACAAAGAGCTTGAATACCTCTGCCTTGACAGACAGACTCAGGAATTTAAGCGTCATGTTGCAATT
This sequence comes from Clostridia bacterium, assembly GCA_045537065.1. GTDB lineage: Bacteria > Bacillota > Clostridia > Monoglobales > Monoglobaceae > RGIG8709. Next base: position 40,287 of record JAZSOT010000042.1, read on the forward strand.
AAATTTGCACAGCTTGTTTATGATGGAAACTGGTTCACACCTCTTCGCGTGGCACTTTCTGCTTTTGTTGACAGCACTCAGGAAACAGTATCTGGTGATGTTAAGCTTATGCTCTACAGAGGAAGCATAACACCTGCAGGTGCAACATCAAAGTATTCACTTTATAATGAAGATATTGCAAGCTTTGGCGACAGTAAGGAATTATACAGCCACAAGGATGCAGAAGGCTTTATTAACCTCTTCGGTCTTCCTCTAAAAGTTAATGCTATGATGAAGCAGAAGAACGGCGAACAGTAATATTAAATAATGAAAAAGGAGCTGTTTAAAATCATAAATTTTTTACAGCTCCTTTTTAGGGGATAGGTAAAATTGATTTGGAACACACAAACTGAGCCCGTAGGGGATACCCGAAGGTGTACATGAGTACACCGAGAGGCGAAGTTTGTGCGTAGCAAAAAGACTTTAAAGTAAAGAAAAATTGCAGTTGTGCGATTTTTCAACATTTTATTTATAATGAAAGTATCTTGTGAAAACATATTCTTTGATTTTTCCGTCTTTTTGCAGTCCGGACTATTTTAACATTCCCTTATATAGGAAAGGCGGATATAATATGAAACTTTGGGGAGGAAGATTTTCAAAGGCAACAGATAGTTTGGTTGATGATTTCAATTCTTCAATTCGTTTTGACAAAAGAATGTATAGTCAGGATATAGACGGGTCAGTTGCTCATGCGAAAATGCTTGGAAAACAAGGGATTATTCCAAAGGAAGATTCCGAGCTTATAGTTAAAACCCTTAAGGAAATAAAGAATGATATCGAAAATGATAAGGTTGAATTTTCTATTGATGCCGAAGATATTCATATGAATATAGAAACTATTCTGATTTCAAGAATAGGTGATGTGGGCAAAAGGCTCCACACGGGAAGAAGCAGAAACGACCAGGTTGCCCTTGATAACAGACTTTATTTAAGAGACGAGGGAGACGAGCTTTTTGAAATGCTCAAAAACCTTGAAAATGTTATTTTAAAGCTGGCAGAAGAAAATATTGATGTTATTATGCCTGGCTACACCCATCTTCAAAAGGCTCAGCCTATAACCTTTGCTCATCATATAATGGCTTATTATGAAATGTTTTCAAGGGATATAAAAAGGCTTTCCGACTGGAGATGCAGAATGAATGTTATGCCTCTCGGAAGCGGAGCATTGGCGGGCACAACATATGACCTTGACAGAGAATTTGTTGCAAAGGAGCTTGGGTTTAGCAGTATAACACAGAACAGTATAGACGGTGTTTCGGACAGAGACTTTATAATCGAGCTTGCTTTTGTTCTTTCTATGATAATGATGCACCTCTCCCGTTTTTCGGAAGAAATTATTCTCTGGAGCACCAATGAATTTAGCTTTATCGAGCTTGACGATGCGTACAGCACAGGCTCAAGCATAATGCCACAGAAGAAAAATCCTGATGTTGCAGAGCTTGCAAGAGGAAAGTCGGGAAGAGTTTTTGGCTCATTAATGGGACTTTTAACTGTTATGAAAGGTCTGCCCCTTGCGTATAACAAGGATATGCAGGAGGATAAGGAACAGATTTTTGATGCAGTTGACACGGTTAAAATGTGTCTTCCTGTTTTTACAAATATGATTGACACTATGAAGCTTAAAAAAGATAATATGTCAAAGGGTGCAAAGGGCGGTTTCACCAATGCAACAGATGTGGCAGATTATCTTGTAAAAGGTGGACTTCCATTCAGGGATGCTCATGCGGTTGTTGGGAAAATGGTTGCATATTGCATTGAAAAGGACTGTGTAATAGAGGCTTTGAGCATTGATGAATTTAAAGATTTTTCACCTCTTTTCAAAGAGGATATATATGATGCAATAAGCCTTGAAACCTGTGTGAATTTAAGAAAATTAACAGGCGGTCCTGCATTTGATACTATGAAAAAGGCAATAGAAAAAGCTAAGAATGAAATGGAAAGAATATAACCAAAAAATGGTTGCCGTCAGGCAACCATTTTTTGGTTGAGAAAAAATCAAATGCACAAATCATCCATTTGTGTTATTAGATTCCCCTTTTTTATTTTTCATCTTTGAAATAGTCGATAATGTTGTGCTTTGTAAAGTGCAAAGTAGGATAAGTTCCATCGAATAGATTTTTGTAATCCATTTCTACAGTGATAGATAACTTATCTTTTCCATAAACAACACTTCCGCCAAATAAACAGTATTCCATTGCCTCACTGGATGAATAGTTTACATTTTCTATATATTCATATATCCAAATACCTGGTCCGTAATCTTCCCTGTGTATAATGCTATATTCATTTTCTCCTATGCATATTTTCCCTCTGTATTCACCTTTATCTCCCCAATATAGTTCAAAATAAGGTTCCTCACATATCCAAACCTCGCTGTCATTATCTATAGGTCTGTCTTTTACTTGATATACGCAACCTGATAGTATAAAAATAATTGATAGAATAAGAAATACTGCTTTTTTCATTTCACCTACTCCTTTGTATACAATGTATTAATAGAGGGACATTCCTGCTGTTTGTTAATTTTTTCCACAAGTTAGTTGCTTTTAAAGAACTTTCTCCGTCATAATTCAGAAGTTCATATTCGTCTTCTGCTTTCCTTACGGACACAGTATGCAGGGCATCTGTTATATCTCTACGATTCCAGAATCAGCACAGCGATACGGTTCTATTGTGCGAATTAAACAACACAGCATCTCCGTCCCCTTGTGTTCCACCGTACCCTTGTGTTCCCGTCCCCTTGTGTTCCAGTATCCGTTCCCTTGTGTTCCAAACTGAGCACAAACTGTTATTGTTCATAATATCCACATCCGGTGATAACAATATGGGGTTTTTCGCTATTGCCAATTTCAAAAAATCTCCAGCATTCTTCATCTTCATTTGTATCTATAAACACTTCGATACAAAAATCATTTGATAAAATTATTTTTAAATCACCGATTTCATTTATGATAACATCTTGCACTGACAAATCAATATCACGAAGAAAATTCTTTTGTTCATCAAACTTATTATTTCCCGCTATATCCCACTCAAAATTATCCTCATCAAAATCGTCTTTTTGCATTTGTGAATTTGGTCTAAACATATCATCCTTTGATAATATAATCTTTCCTTGATGTGTTATTCGGAAAAAACCATCAATATGAACTGCATATTTGGGAGCCACAGTTTCTTGTAAATTCAAATTACTACTTTGTGCTTTATAAGCAACTTTGGACTTTGAATTTTCACCAAATCCAAGACTAGCCATAGCGCCTCCCCGCGATATTTGGCAAAAACTTTCTCCTATTAAATTACATGTTGCTATAATTGTTTTATTAACTTCTCTTTTATTCATAATCGTTTCCTTCCTATTTATTAAACCATTCTTTAGCGTTTTCTAGTATTTCTTGATATCCCCAGTTTTGTCCACTAATCAAATCATGTAACTCTCTCTGCTGTTTTGGGGACAATTTTAATTTCTTACTAACACTATTTGTCTGTTTGTTTTGTGCCCTATTGTTTCGTGGCGTTCCCCTCTTTTGCTTATTTATAATATTTTTGGATTTTTTAGCTGCTTTACTGGTATCACTCGCTTTATCCACTATCCTAACGACATCAATTCCTTTATCTGCGTACTTGCCGATATCTGCAAATTCTCCGACAAAGGGAAGTGCTCCAAGAGCACTAAGTCCTGCGGAATCAAAATCTCCTCTTGCAAGGTCAACGGGTATTGACGCCAGGTTTGTTATAGAATCAAATCCCGGGATAAGGGATGCAGCCGCCAGTAGATTACTTAACGAATCTAAATTATTTCTCTTTGTTTTTTCTGAAGTTCTGCTGGTTCCCGAAGCTACACCTTGTTTTTCTATGTAATCCTTATATTCATCAAGCTCATCAGCAAAGCTTTTGGCTTTTGCTTTTCCTGAACTGAAAATGGAAAATCTCTCTTTTTTTGCTTCATTAACTTTTTTATCATCAACGCCGTCCCAAAGGGACATTTTTGCATATGCAGAATATAAAGATTTCCGTTGCCTTTCGGAAAACTCTGAGTTGTCTTCTCCCAAAAGACTTTGAGCTTTTATGACTCCATCCATAAATTTATCAAAAACATCGTCTCCCATTTTTGAAAGAGTTTCAGAAACTCCCAATATTTCTGCACATCTCCAACCATACATAGCATTTGGGTCGGAGAGTTCTCTGTTACATCTTCGACATCTGTTCATCAATGTCCTCCTTTTTATAAATTTTTTCTTGATTTTGATTCACAGATGTGCTAAAATATAACCATTGCGAGCGGATATGTTTTTTGCATATCTGTGATAAAACACATTGTTAAACTGTGTGGGCAGTTTTTCTAATGTGTTTTTTTATTTGAAACATTCAATATAAATCACATCCTTTCTTTATTTCAAAAATTCCTTTTCACGATATAATTTTTCGATATTGTGCACTTCTCTCAGTTCTTTTTGTGTGCGGGTGCTTAAATTACTTATTCCTGATTTATCAAGGATAAAAGCACAGTCTGGTCTTGTGCAATTTGTTTTTAAAAGTGATATTGTGTGAGTTGTTACTACCGACTGCATATTTTCAAAGCTTTGTATTATGTTAAGAATTTTTTCGGACAGTTCGTAATGATAATATGCATCAAATTCGTCTATCACAAGAAAGGTAAGCCTTTTAAATTCCATAAACCAGCAATAAAAAAGCATCAGTGTTTTCGTTCCCGAGGATGCTATGGTCTCAAGCTGAATAACATTTCCGTTATCAAATTGAACTCCGATAGTTGTTGCCCCGTTTAAAAGTTTTAGGGGAACAAGATTATAATCAAACCCCATATCACGGATAAAGAGGTTGAAGTCCTCAAGTCTTCCGTCGTTTAATATAATTTCATCAAGACTTTCGTTTCCAAGCTTATATCCTATATATTTATTTGCATCCTTAAGACTTCTGAAATATAACATTCCGCCTACAAAATTAATAATCTTTGTTATAACAGAATTTTCATCCTGAATAGTGTTGTTATATATGTATTTCACAACAGAAAGCTTGTTTTGCAAACCTTTTGTCCGCAGGGTTTTCGCCCCTGAAATTTTTATAAAGTTATCTTCTTCGTTAAAAAAGTCGTGGAATAACACTTTTTTTCCATTAACCTCTATTTTTTCCCACAACAATTCCATAAGACTTGTTTTTGCGTATGAATATACTACTTCATCCTTTCCGAATTTAAAGGTGTAGGAAAAGGTAGCATAATCTTTGTCGTTTCCTATATAGGTATATATATGCTTTGGAATATCATCCTTTTGAACATCCAGAAGGTGAGCGGTTATATCAACAATTGCAGTGCATAAACTTGATTTTCCGGAACCATTTTCACCGAATACCACGCTTTTTTTCACGATTTTATTTTCAACCAAGCCTTTTTTATATGCATAATCACGGGTGGCTGATAAATCCCATGATAACACCTCATGAAAGCCTTTATAATTTGAAACCTCAAATTTTTTTAGCACAAAAAACACCCCTTTCAATATACATAATAGCACATCAACACCAATTTGTCAAGATTTATCGTATAATTTATACGGAAGAATATCAAACTTATATAATTTTCACAAGAAATATTAAAGCTCTGTAATTTTTGTACAGAGTTAAAACTTAGAGTAAAGGATATTTTTTGTTAAAAAATAAAAAGCAATGCAGATTTAAAATATAGATATCAATAAACTATTGACAATTTCTGTAAAATAGTGTATTATAAAGATGCGATACAAACTTAATAATTACTGTGAGTAGTATGATTTTTACTATTTGGTAAAAATGCATGCTCTTTTTCCGTACTGCTTATGGTAATGTGAAGTTTGTGTCGCAACAACTGGAGCTATGCATTTTTCGTGTGTAGCTTCAAAAGCTGCACACTTTTTTATTTCAAAGGAGAAACAGGCATATGGATTATAGAAAGCCTTACACAACATTATTTAATGGTATAACAGAAATTATTGAACAGTTGCAAAAACTGCAAATAGAAGTGGAGGAAGAATTTTTGCAAATGGGCGAAGAAAGAAATGTCGTTCCGTTTAAAAATCTGGAACAAAAAGACGGCTGTCTTGTGGTGAGAAAAATAAAATAAAAAATGGTTGCTATGAGGTGAAGTGAACCCCAAAGTTTAGACAAAAATTTAATATTAACTTGCTTGTGAATGAGTTCGGTATTGTACCGGGCTCATTCCTTTTAGTTTCATAGAAATTCTTTCGTTGTTGTAATAATCAATATATCTTTTTAATTCATCAATGAAAGTGTTAACACTTTCAAATTTTTCGCCATAAAACATTTCGACCTTTAATCTTCCAAAAAAGTTTTCCATAGCACCATTATCCATACAATTTCCCTTACGAGACATACTTTGCGTAATGTTATGTTCAGCCAGCAACCGTTGATATTCAGCATGCTGATATTGCCAACCTTGGTCAGAATGAAATAATGGTTTTGCATCAACGGGAAGCTTCTTGAACAAACCATCAAGCATTTCTCTAATTTGATACAGATTTGGACTTAATGAAATAGAGTAAGATACAATTTCTCTATTGTATAAATCCATAACAGGCGACAAATAGACCTTATCATCACATACTTTAAATTCAGTTACATCGGTTGTAAGTTTTTCAAACGGTTTTGATGCTGCGAAATCTCTTCGAAGTAGGTTATCTGCAATTTTACCAATTTCACCTTTGTATGAATGATATTTTCCATTTTTGCGTTGTTTTCCTCTGATGTTAAGTTCGTTCATCAATTTTAATACAGTTTTATGGTTGATTGTATATCCTTTTTGTTTAAGCACGGATAAAATTCTTCTGTATCCATATCTTCCTTTGTTTTGATTGAATATATCAAGCATAATTTCTTTAATTTCTTTGTACTTATCAGTATCTTTTAATTTTAGATAATAATAAAAAGTACTTCTTGCAACTCCTGATAATTTCAACAAGTCATTTAGTGGATATCTCTGCCTTAGTTCAGCAATAACAACTACTTTTTCCTGCTTTCTCGCTGTATCCTCTCCTGAACTAAGGCATCTAATTTTTTTAAATATTCTATCTCCATTCTAAGACGCTGATTTTCTGCAATTAAATCTTCTTTAACATTCTTATCAAGTTTAGGTGGGCGACCTTTTTGTGTTCCACTTGCTTTACAAGCTCTGCCTCGCCTTTCTTTCATTAGACCTTCGGCTCCTTCTTCTAAAAATATGCGTTCCCACAACCTGATTTTAGAAAGATGATTAACTTCCGGTTCGTCCTTCCAATACTTTCGTATGGTTTCACAATACCCAAGGTGGTGTTCTCGCATAT
>JAZSOT010000082.1:0-34882 GCA_045537065.1 Clostridia bacterium
AAAACTGTGGCAATACACTCCTTAAAATAGTCAAAGCTATAGAAAAATATAAAAAGTCCACAGTGTTTTATTGATTATATCATAAAGGTTAAAAGAAAGGAGAGTATTGATATATTTAGAACTAAATATATCATACAAGAAAGTTATGATAACAGAAAATTCAGGAAGAGCAGAAGTGCTTGTTGAGGCACTTCCATATATACAAAAATATTATGGCAAGGTTGTTGTAGTTAAATACGGCGGAAATGCTATGATAAACGAAGAGTTGAAAAATGCGGTAATGAGAGATATTGTTCTTTTGTCTCTTGTTGGAGTAAAGGTTGTTTTAGTTCACGGTGGCGGTCCTGAAATTTCGGATATGCTGAAAAAAGTTGGCAAAGAAAGTAAGTTTGTTGACGGTCTTCGTGTAACCGATAAGGAAACAGTTGATATTGTCCAGATGGTTCTTGCAGGGAAGGTTAACAAAAGCCTTGTGGGACTTATCCAAAGTGAGGGCGGAAGAGCAATAGGTCTTTGCGGTGCTGACGGACATATGATTCATGCGGAGAAAATGAATGATGCTTTAGGCTATGTTGGAAGTATAACAAAAATTGACACAACTCCTATTGAGGATTTACTTGAGAAAAACTATATCCCTGTTGTTTCAACAATTGGCTGCGATGATGATGGAAATGTATATAATATAAATGCAGACACGGCTGCTGCTAAAATTGCAGGAGGTCTTAATGCAGAATGTCTTATTTCAATGACCGATATAAAAGGCTTGCTTCGTGATAAGGATAATGAAAACACTTTAATTCCACTTGTTTATGCATCCGATGCTCCAAAGCTTGTTGAAGAGGGCATTATTTCAGGTGGTATGATACCAAAGATAGAATGCTGTGTAGATGCTCTTTCTGAGGGCGTGAAAAAGGTGTTTATACTTGATGGCAGAGTTCCCCACTCAATTATTATGGAGCTTTTGACCGATGAAGGCCTTGGTACCATGTTTGTTAAAAAAGGAGAATAATATGAATACAAAGGATAATTTGAAGTATTCAAAAAAGGAAAGACAGGATCTTATTATAAAGCTCATAAGTGAAAATCCTGTTGAAACGCAAGGCCAGCTCACAAGCTGTCTTATAGAAAATGGCTTTGATGTGACTCAGGCAACGGTTTCAAGAGATATAAAGGAGCTTCGTCTTATAAAGATTTCGGATAAGCTTGGAAGATATTGCTATGCTCTTCCTGAAAAGGAAAGCGGAGCAGGGGTTATGGGCAGATATTCTGCAGTTTTAAGACACGCTGCAGTTTCTGTTAAGGAAGCCTGCAACATTGTTGTTTTAAAAACAATTCCTGGCTCAGCTCAGGGGTGTGCTGTTGCTATCGAAACCTTAAAGCTTGATAATGTTATCGGACTTATTGCGGGGGATGATACAATTTTTATTGCAACCGAGGGTGAAGAACAGGCGAAAACTTTGGCAAGGGAAATAGAAGAACTTATATATTAAGGAGATATTTTGGATGAACATAAAGGAAATTGACAAATCGTATGTAGTGGGAACCTACCATAGACTTAATGTTGCAATTGTGGAAGGTAAGGGCTCATATTTATATGATGAAAATGGAAAAGAATATCTGGATTTTGGAAGCGGAATAGCGGTTAACACCTTTGGTGCCTGTGATGAAATCTGGCAGAATGCGGTGAAAGAGCAGATATCAAAAATTCAGCATACCTGCAATTATTATTACACAGAGCCTTGTGCCAAGCTTGCGAAAATTCTTTGCGAGAAATCAGGAATGGATAAGGTTTTTTTCTCCAATTCAGGAGCTGAGGCAAATGAATGTGCTATAAAGGCCGCGAGAAAATATGGAACTGATAAGGATGAAAACAAAAATGTTATCATAACATTGAAAAACAGCTTCCACGGAAGAACAATTTCCACTCTTTCTGCAACAGGCCAGGATGTTTTTCATAAAAGTTTCATACCGTTCACAGAGGGCTTTTTGTATGCAGAACCAGGTAACTTTGAAGATGTGAAAAAAATGGCAGACGAAAATAATTGCTGTGCAATAATGATGGAGGTTATTCAGGGCGAAGGCGGTGTTAATAATTTAAGCCTTGACTTTGTAAAAAAATGCGAAGAACTTTGCAAAGAAAAGGATATGCTCTTAGTTATTGACGAAGTTCAGACAGGAAACGGAAGATGCGGGAAATATTTTGCATATATGAATTATGGGGTGAAACCTGATATTGTAACAACTGCAAAGGGGCTTGCAGGAGGACTTCCAATAGGTGCTTGTCTGTTCTCTGAAAAAACCTCAGGGGTGCTTGGATATGGAACTCACGGCTCAACCTTTGGGGGAAATCCCGTGTCCTGTGCGGCAGCCTGCAGCATAGCAGAAAGAATTGACGATGTATTCTTAAAAGATGTCAGCGAAAAAGGTGAATACATAAAGAAAAAACTGCTTGAAATAAATGGCGTAAATAATGTTAGCGGAATGGGACTTATGATAGGTATAGAGCTTGAAAAGAATGCAGGCGATGTGCTTTCAGAATGTCTTGAAAATGGACTTTTGGTTTTGACCGCAAAGGATAAGTTAAGACTTCTCCCACCGCTTAATATAAGTTATGAGGATATTGACAAGGGTCTTGAAATATTAAAAGGAGTGATAGAAAAATGAAACATTTATTAAAACTTATGGATTTTTCAAAGGAAGATATAAACGAGGTTTTAGACCTTGCGGCAGACCTTAAATATAAAAAGAAAAATGGTATTCCCCACGAACTTTTAAAAGGTAAATCACTGGGGATGATTTTCCAGAAATCATCAACAAGAACAAGAGTTTCTTTTGAGGTTGGAATGTATGACCTTGGCGGAAACCCGATGTTTTTAAGTGCAAATGATTTGCAGATAGGAAGAGGGGAACCAACAGAAGATACAGCAAGAGTTTTATCTAGATTTTTAGATGGAATTATGATAAGAACATATGAACAAAAAGAGGTTGAAGATCTTGCAAAATATGGCTCAATTCCCATTATAAACGGACTCACAGATTATTGTCATCCATGTCAGGTTTTAGCTGATTTAATGACAATAAAAGAACATAAGGGAAAGCTTGAAGGGTTAAAGCTTTGCTTTGTAGGTGACGGAAATAATATGGCAAATTCTTTAATCGTTGGCGGTATAAAAATGGGAATGAAGGTTGCAATTGCCTGCCCGAAAACACATCAGCCGGATTCAGAGCTTATGAAATGGGCTGCTGAAACAGGTGAATTTCTATGCACAGATGATATTTTTGAAGCGGCTATAGATGCAGATGTTTTAGTAACAGATGTTTGGGCATCAATGGGTCAGGAAAGCGAAGCAAATGAAAGAAAAGAAATTTTTAAAGGCTTCCAGATAAACAACGAGCTTTTACGTGTTGCAAAAGGTGATGCAATGGTGCTCCATTGTCTCCCTGCACACAGAGGAGAGGAAATAACTGCAGAAGTTCTCGAAGAACATGCGAATGAAATCTTTGACGAGGCAGAAAACCGTCTCCACGCACAAAAAGCGGTTCTTGTTAAACTTATGGGATAATTTAATATTAATAGGTAAAAGGAGAGCATTATGCTCTCTTTTTTAATTTCGTAAAAATAAACACAAGGTGATTATGTGTTTTGTGCAAGTTGCTAAAAGTTCAAAATAGTCAAAAAGAATTTCTTGTATATATTGACAAATGGTAATAAAAAAAATATAATTGAAATATAGTATATAAGATATACAGTAATATAAATATTGGACGGAGGGTTAGACGAAAATGAAAGATTATTTGGCTAGCGATATAAGAAATATCGCAATTGTAGGACATGGACAGAAGGGAAAAACATCCCTTTGTGAAGCACTACTTTATTCATGCGGTGCAGTTGAGCGTATGGGAAGCGTGCAGAGCGGAACAACAGTGAGCGATTATGATGCAGAAGAAACAAAAAGACATTGTTCTGTTAACACATCACTTATGTCAGTTGAATGGGCTAATACAAAAATTAATATATTGGATACACCTGGATTTTTTGATTTTGAAAGCGAAAAAATCAGCGGTCTTACTGCTGCAGACTGTGCAGTTATAGTTATAAGCGGGAAATCAGGCGTTGATGTTGGCTCAGAAAAAGTCTGGGATTATTGTAAAAAACATAATATTCCTGTTTGCTTCTTTGTTAACAAGCTGGATAGTGAAAAATCAGATTTTCAGAAAACTCTTCAGGGACTTAAAGATGCATTCGGACCAACTATTGCACCGTTTTTGCTTCCTGTTAAAGAGGGAGACAGCATAAACGAATTTATAAATGTTGTTGGAATGTATTCAAGAAAATTCAGTGAAGGCGCATATAACGACGGACCTGTTCCAGAGAGCAAAATGGATGAAATCGCACCTATCAGGGAGATGATTATGGAAGCGGTTGCAGAAACTGATGATGAACTTATGGAAAAATATTTCGCAGGAGAAGAATTCAGCGAAGAAGAAATAGAAAGAGCATTAAGACACGGAACAAAGAGAAAAACAATTGTTCCCGTTATCTGCGGAAGTGCCATTAAAAATCAGGGAACAAAGCTTTTGCTTGATGCAATAGTGAGATATTTCCCCGGACCTCACAGAATTGAGGATATGCTTGCGATGGATAAGAATGGTGAACCTGTTGAACTTGCGGCAGACCCGGCAGGAAGTCTCGTCGCACGCTGTTTTAAAACAATTTCTGATCCGTTTATTGGAAGATTAAGCTTTATAAGAGTTTATCAGGGTACTATCAAAAAAGAAGATATTCTCTATAATTCAAAAACAGGAAAAGAAGAAAAGGTAAGCAAAATCTGTTCTATGATGGGCAAGAAGCAGACAGATATATTAGAGGTTAAGGCAGGGGATATAGCAGTTATTCCAAAGCTTTCCGAAACATCAACAGGAGACACTCTCTGTAAGAAAGATAACATACTTACTCTTGAAGATGTTGAGTTCCCGAAGCCTTGTATGTCAATGGCGATTCTCCCTGAATCAAAGGGTGATGAAGAAAAGATAAGTGCAGGCTTACATAAGATTATGGAAGAAGACCCAACCCTATCAATGGAACTTAACACAGAAACTCATCAGCAGCTTATAAAGGGTATAGGTGAACAGCATATTGAGGTTGCAATAAGCAAGCTTAAGAATAAATTTGGTGTTGGTGTTAAGCTTGAAGCACCGAAAATTGCTTACAGAGAAACTATAAGAAAGAGTGTTAAGGCAGAGGGTAAACACAAGAAACAGTCAGGCGGACATGGTCAGTATGGTCATGTATGGATAGAATTTGAGCCTTGTGATTCAGATGAACTAGTATTCTGCGACAACGTATTTGGCGGAGCAGTTCCAAAGAATTATTTCCCTGCAGTTGAAAAAGGCTTAAGAGATTCAATGCTAAAAGGTGTTCTTGCGGGCTATCCTGTTGTGGGACTTAAGGCAACCTTATATGATGGTTCATATCACCCCGTTGATTCATCCGAAATGGCATTCAAAACTGCCGCATCAATTGCATATAAGGCAGGGCTTCAGGAAGCATCTCCTGTTCTTTTAGAGCCTGTTGGAACATTAACCATAACAGTTCCCTCATCATATATGGGTGATATTATGGGCGATGTAAATAAACGCCGCGGAAGAGTTCTTGGAAACGAGCCGGTTGATGAAAAGAATGTTAAAATTATTGCTGACGTTCCCGAGGGCGAAATGGGAAGCTTTGCAACAGAGCTTAAATCAATGACTCAGGGAAGAGGAAGCTTTGAATTTGAATTTAAGGGCTATGAACAGGTTCCCGATATGATTGCAAAGAAGATAATCGAAAACGGAAGCAAAGAATAAAACGTAAATTAAATAATAACTCCTTTTGCTATATGCAAGAGGAGTTTTTTATTCTGTAATTTGTAGGTAGAAATTTTGCATAACACAATATATTGTATGCGAAAAATCAAATTGTTTAAAAAATTATACCATTTTATGCACAAATCAGGTTAATTTTCCAAAAACTGTAAACAAAAGAAAAAACACAATATATTGTGTAAAAAATTTTTTAAACACAATACCGCTTGTGGTAAGGCTTACAGGGTTTTTATAAAAAAAGTGCAAAAAAATGTGTTGACAGAGCGTATTTTTTATACTATACTTAAAAATGTACCGTTTAAAACGAATAAAATTATTACATATATGAAAAAAATATCGGAAAAAAGTATTTCACGGGGGAGGAAAAGGGAAATGAAAATTATTAAGAGAAACGGAGCAGAAGCAAATTTTGACAGAGAAAAAATTGTCGCTGCTATTGAAAAAGCAAATAAAGCAACAACTGATGAAAGAGAGCTTGCAAGGTGGCAGATAGATGGAATTGCACAGACAGTTGAAGAAACTGCAAAGTGTATGAACAGAGCTCTTTCCGTGGAAGAAATTCAGGAGCTTGTCGAAACGCTTCTTATGAAACAGGGGGCTTATGAAACTGCAAAGAGATATATCCGTTATCGTTACACAAGAAGCCTCATAAGAACATCAAACACAACGGATAACCAGATTTTATCACTTATAGAATGTAACAATGAAGAGGTTAAGCAGGAAAATTCAAATAAAAATCCAACTGTAAACAGTGTACAGAGAGACTATATGGCAGGTGAGGTTAGCAAGGATATAACAAGAAGACTTCTTCTTCCTGAGGATATAGTAAAGGCCCACGATGAGGGATTAATTCATTTCCACGATGCTGATTATTTTGCACAACATATGCATAACTGCGACCTTGTAAACCTTGAAGATATGCTACAGAACGGAACAGTAATCAGTGAAACAATGATAGAAAAACCACATAGTTTTTCTACAGCATGTAATATTGCGACACAGATTATTGCTCAGGTTGCAAGCAGTCAGTATGGGGGACAGAGTATATCTCTTACACATCTTGCTCCATTTGTACAGATTTCAAGAGAAAAAATCAGAAAAGACGTTGAAAAGGAATTTGAAATTTTAGGTCTTGAAAAGGACGAGAACAGAATTGTTGATATAGTTGAAAAAAGAGTAAGGGCGGAAATAAAAAGAGGAGTTCAAACCATTCAGTATCAGGTTGTGACTTTAATGACAACCAATGGTCAGGCACCTTTTGTAACCGTATTTATGTATCTTGGGGAAGCAAAATCAGAGCAGGAAAAGAAAGACCTTGCGATTATTATAGAGGAAGTTTTGCTTCAACGCTGTCAGGGTGTTAAAAATGAAAAAGGTATTTATATAACACCTGCATTTCCAAAGCTTATTTATGTTCTTGAAGAGGATAATATAAAGGAAGATGCTCCTTATTATTATTTAACAGAGCTTGCCGCAAAATGTACAGCAAAGCGTATGGTTCCTGATTATATTTCAGAAAAGATTATGCTTAAGCTTAAAGTTGACTCTAACGGTGACGGAAATTGTTATACCTGTATGGGATGCAGAAGCTTTTTAACTCCTTATGTTGATGAAAACGGAAAGCCTAAGTATTACGGAAGATTTAATCAGGGTGTTGTAACTATAAATCTTGTTGACGTTGCTTTAAGCGCAAGCCGTGATAAGGATAAATTCTGGGATGTTCTTGATGAGAGACTTGACCTTTGCCACAGAGCGCTAAAGTGCCGTCATGAAAGACTTGAGGGAACAATGACAGATGCTGCTCCTATTTTATGGCAGCACGGTGCTCTTGCCCGTCTTGGAAAAGGGGAGACTATAGATAAGCTATTGCACGGCGGATATTCAACAATTTCCCTTGGATATGCAGGTCTTTGGGAATGTGTTTATGCATTGTCAGGTAAAAAGCTCACAGAGGCGGAGGGCGAAGAACTTGGACTCCTTATTATGCAGAAATTGAATGATGCTTGTGCAGAATGGAAAGAGGCTGAAAATATTCATTATTCACTATATGGAACACCTCTTGAATCCACAACCTATAAGTTTGCAAAATCATTGCAGAAACGCTTTGGCGTTCTTCCTGGCATAACAGATAAGAATTATATAACAAATTCATATCATGTTCACGTAACGGAGGAGATAGATGCATTTTCAAAGCTTGCCCTTGAAAGCAAGTTCCAGGCATTATCACCGGGCGGGGCAATAAGCTATGTTGAAGTTCCCAACATGCAGAATAATATTGAGGCAGTTCTTGAAATTATGAAATTTATATATGACAATATTATGTATGCAGAGCTTAACACAAAGAGCGACTATTGCCATGTGTGCGGATATGAGGGTGAAATTCAGGTAGTTAAGGATGAAGATGGAAAGCTCATCTGGAAATGCCCTAACTGTCAGAATCATGATCAGGAAAGAATGAATGTTGCAAGAAGAACCTGCGGATATATCGGAACGCAGTTCTGGAATCAGGGCAGAACTCAGGAAATAAAAGAAAGAGTTATGCATTTATAAGATTATTTGTTATTTGCTGAGGCTTATGCCTCAGCAATATTTTTGGAGGGAAATAATGTACTTCGGAAACATAAAATATAATGACATAGCAAATGGAGTGGGTGTTCGAACTGCTCTTTTTGTATCAGGGTGCACTCATCATTGTAAAGGGTGCTTTAATCCTGAAACTTGGAATTTTTCTTATGGCGAGCCATTTACGAAAGAAACAGAAGATGAAATAATAAAATCTCTTCTTCCTGATTATGTTCACGGCATAACAGTTCTTGGGGGAGAGCCTTTTGAGGTAGAAAACCAAAAGGTTTTACTTCCGTTTATTGAAAGAATAAAAAAGGAACTTCCAAATAAAAGTATATGGTTTTTCAGCGGATACACGTTAGAAGAGCTTTCGGGAGAGATAGATTCAAGATGTAGATGCGAAGAAACAGATAAGCTTCTCTCAATGATTGATGTTTTGGTTGACGGAGAATTTGTGGAGGAGAAGAAAAACATAAGCCTGAAATTCAGGGGCAGTGAAAATCAAAGACTTATTGATATGAATAAAACCCGCCAAGAGGGGAAAATTGTATTTTGGGATAAATAATTTATTAAATATGAAAATTTTAAAAGGCAAAACTTTGAAAGAAGTGAAGTGAATGAAAATATATACTAAAACGGGAGATAAGGGATTTTCTTCCATTTGCGGTGAAGAAAGAATAAAAAAGAGTGATATTATTTTTGATGTTCTTGGGACACTTGATGAGCTTTCAAGCTTTATAGGTCTTACAAAGGTTCAGCTTGAAGAAAACTGCCATAAGAGCTTTCTTGAAACTTTGCAGAAAAAGCTTATATGCCTTATGGGAGATATTGCAACAGAGGGAAAATGCGAGGATAAAATCACGGATGATGATATATCAGCCCTGGAAGAAGAAATAGATAAATTGCAGAAAGAGACGGGTGAGGTAGAAGGCTTTGTTCTTCCCGGTGAAAACGAAATATCTGCAAGACTTGATGTTGCAAGAACCGTTGCAAGACGGGCAGAAAGATATATGGTTTCTGCATCCGAAAAATATGATATAGAATACACAAATCTTGCATATATAAACAGACTGTCGGATTATTTATACTGTCTCGCACGGGTTATTTAAATAACAAACGAACAATGAAAACAGAAAGCAGCATTCCGCATATATCGGCGGATAAGGCTGCTTTTAGTGTATAACGGGTGTTTTTAACATTTGTTGCACCAAAATAAACAGCCAGGGTATAAAAAGTTGTCTCGGTTGAGCCCATCATAACGGAGGCGCATCTTCCGATAAAAGAATCACATCCAAAATTTTTAAAAATGTCACTGACAACTGCCATTGAACCACTGCCGGAAACCGGACGGAGAAGTGCCAGTGGAAGAACTTCGGGGGGCATATGTATAAAGGAAAGCAGGGGAGATAAAAGCTTTGCGATGTAATCAACAGCCCCTGATGCCCGAAGAGCGGAAATTCCAACCATAAGTCCAACCAAAGGAGGAATAATTGAAAAGGTTGTTTCTATTCCGTCTTTGGCCCCAAGAACAAAGGTGTCATAAACGGGGATTTTCTTTTTTGCCCCATAAAGTATAATAAAAATAATAACTAAAGGAATGCTGTATGCAGAAATTATTGTCATGTTTTCAGCCTCACAGGTTCTTTTTTTAATGAAAATATTTTTGAAAGGGATATGGCAACTGTCAAAACCAGAAAACCGCATATCCAAACGGGAAGAATAATTTCGCCCGGATTTTTGGAGCCAAAGCTTTGTCGAAGAGCAATAAGAGTTGAAGGAAGTAGCTGAACAGATGCTGTGTTTATAACCGCAAACATACACATTTCGTTGCTTGCCGTGTGATTTTGAGTATTTATTTTCTCAAGCTCTTTCATTGCCTTTATGCCAAGAGGAGTTGCGGCATTTCCCATACCTAAAAGATTTGCGGTTATGTTCATAACAATTGCAGAAAGGGCAGGAGAATTTTTTTCAAGGGTTGGAAATAAGAATTTTGTTATGGGATAAAGGCATTTTTTTAAAATATCCGTAAGACCTGATTTCTCTGCGATTTTGGAAAGCCCCGACCAAAGACACATAACTCCAAGCATAGAAAGAGAGAGGGCTGCAGCATCCTGTGCTCCCTGAAAAATTGCATTGCTCAAAGCATCCATTTTACCGTTTACACTTGAAACAACAAAGGATATAAGAAGCATAAAAACCCATACGTAATTTAACATAAAAACTCCTTTTTATACAAAAAGCCCCAAAGATAAAACTTTGGGGACTTTAGTTAAAGTATAATGCAGATAAGACCGCCGGTGCCCTCATTAATAATTCTCTGCAGGGTTTCCTGCAGTTTCATTTGTGCATCGTCAGGCATTTTATAAAGCTTGTTGTGAAGACCCTCATTTACAAGCTCGTGAAGAGATTTTCCAAAAATATTTGATTCCCAAATTTTTTTCGGGTCTGTTTCAAATTCGTTTAAAAGATAATGAACAAGCTCTTCGGATTGTTTTTCCGTTCCTACAATAGGAGAAACCTCGGTTTCAATATCAGCCCTTATCATATGTATGCTGGGAGCGGATGCTTTTAGCTTAACACCGAATCTGCTTCCTTGTTTAACAATTTCCGGCTCTTCTAAGGAAAGCTCTTCAATGGTGGGAGATACAATTCCGTAGCCCTTTTGTTTAACCTCCATAAGGGCAGTTTCGATTTTATCGTATTCTGCCTTGATTTCGGAGAGATTTTTTAAAAGTTCCATAAGTCCTTGCTGGTTCTCGATTTTGAAGCCTGTTTGCTTTCCCACGGTTTCATAGAAAAGGTCATCGGGAGTTTTTATAAGAATTTCTGCAGTCCCGTCTGCAGGGCGGGTTTCAATAAGCAGACATTCCTCTGTGTTTTCGTATTCTGATATTTTTTCCACTAATGCTTTTATATCAGAAAGTTTCATAGAATTTTTTGTATTATCATAAATAAGATTTAAAAAGTCACATTTAAGAGGATTATCGTTATCAAGAGAGGTTATCCATTTTGGAATTGAAATCCTGATTTCGCTGAGAGGGAATTCATAAAGAATTTCTTTCAGTATTTTTTCGACGTCTTCTTCGTTAAGGTCCATACAGTTAACAGGAATAACAGAGGCGTTATATTTTTCCTCAAGCTCCTTTTTGAGTTTAATACATTTTTCCGAATGAGGCTCCATAGAGTTTAATACAATGGCAAAAGGTTTGTTTATTTCTTTAAGCTCTGAAATAACTCTTTCTTCAGGCTCTATATAATCATCTCTATCAATTTCAGAAAAGCTTCCGTCAGTGGTAACCACAATGCCAATGGTTGAGTGGTCGCAGATAACCTTTCTGGTTCCCTTTTCGGCAGCCTCCGCAAATGGCATAGGATTTGTTGACCAGGGAGTCATAACCATTCTTGGAGTATCATTTTCAATGTAGCCTCCCGCACTTTTAACAATATAGCCGACGCAGTCAATAAGTCTTATTTTGCAATTTGTGTTGTCAGCAAGGGATATTTCGGCAGCTTCGTTAGGAATAAATTTTGGCTCAGTTGTCATAATGGTCTTTCCGCCTGCACTCTGGGGAAGTTCATCAAGAGCCCTTTCCTTTTTATAGCTGTTATTTATATTAGGAATAACAAGAAGCTCCATAAGATTTTTTATAAAGGTTGATTTTCCCGTTCTCACAGGTCCAACAACGCCGATATATATGTCGCCGTCTGTCCTCCTTGCAATATCGTGGTATATGCTGTTCATTCTAAATTCCTCCAACACTTGTACTTTGTACTATTGTATGAGCTATATGAACAGTTTATGATAATTTTTAATTTAATAAAAAATAAGGCATTCCCAAGAGAACGCCTGATAAAATTATTCTTTATTAAATTTTGCTTTTTTTCTGCCATTAATTGTTATGTAAACTCCCGCCAATAACAAAACAAAGGAAAGTATCTGCGAAACCCTAAAATCTCCTATGTATAATGAATCTGCCCTGAGTCCCTCAATAAGAAATCTTCCAAGCCCGTACCAGAACATATAGAGTGAAAATAATTCTCCTTTAAATACCTGCTTTCTTTTATATATTGAAAGAATAATAAGTCCCAGGAAATTCCACATTGATTCATAAAAAAATGTTGGGTGAACATTTTGTGCTATTATTTTTCCGTTCTTTATGATTGTCATTGCGAAAATTGTAGAGGTAGTACCGCCAAAAGCTTCTCCGTTAACGAAATTTCCCCATCTTCCGATTGACTGCCCGATTAAAAGCCCAACTGCAAAAATATCAAGAACCTTGAAAAGGTCAACCTTTTTCTTTCTGCAGTACATAAAAACTGCAAGGGATGCACCGATAATTGCACCGTATATGGCAATTCCCCCTCCCCTGATGTTGAAAATCTCAAGAAGATTATTCTTATAATCATCAAAGCTGAAAATAACATAATAAAGCCTTGCTCCGACTATAGCACAAGGGAGAGCGATAATAAAAAGATTAAGTAAATCATCTTGAGTAATGCCTTTTTTTTCTGCTTCCTTTGATGCATAAATAAATGCTATTATAAGGCCGAAAGCAATAATAATACCATACCAGTATATATTAAGTCCAAAAATTGAAAATGCGGTGCGGTTAATATTAAAGGTAAGATTTAGGTTCTCAAATTTAATAATGTTTTCCATAAAGCACCTCTTTAGTCTATAGGCTCAATAACAGATAGAACGGAATTTTTCGTGTCAAAGTGGGATGAAAGTCTTATCTTAAGGTCATCTTCTGTAATGCTGTCTATTATATCAAAGACCGAAAGAGGATTTTGTCCGTTGAAAAAGCTTTTTATAAAGCCGTTTCCAATGTTTTCAACACTGTTGAATTTTTTTAAATTTTTCCCGATTAAGACTTTCTTTGCGCGGTTAAATTTTTCCTTGTCAATTTCTTCCTTTAAAAGTCTATCTATATAATCAAGGGTGATTTTATAAACTTCTTTAGGATTTTTGCTTTCGCCTGAAAGAGAGGAAAAACCATAGGTTTTTTCAAGCTCTGTTTCTTTAGAAAAGCTTGCGTTTATAAGCCCCTTTTCATAAAGTGACATATAATAATCACTGCTCTGTCCGAAATACATATCAAGAATAAGCTCGGTTATAAGCTGTCTTTTTAAAAGCTCATCCCCGCTATCATAGTTTTCGGTTTCTTTAAAGCCTATCATAAATATTGGCATAGAAACGCTTAATTTCTGGCTAACAAATTCTGATACTCTTTCTTTTGGTTCATCGTAGGTAAATCTTTTAAGTCCGTCGCTTGAAGATTTTTCAACATATTTGTCAACAAGAGAGCAAGCTTTTTCAGGGTCAATATCCCCAACCATAACAAGTGCCATATTGGACGGGTGATAAAAATTATCGGTACACTTATATAAAAGCTCAGGTGTGATTTCTGATATGCTTTCCACAGTGCCTGCAATATCAATTTTGACAGGGTTGTTGTGATACATTGCACCGAGCATATTGAAGAAAACTCTCCAACCTGGCTCATCGTCATACATTTTGATTTCCTGACCAATAATTCCCTGCTCTTTTGCAACATTTTCATCTGTAAAATATGGATGGTTCACAAAATCTAAAAGTATTTCAAGATTTTCATAGAACTTGTCAGTGCAGGAGAAAAGGTATGCGGTTATGTCGAAGCTTGTGTAGGCATTGGCATTTGCTCCCGTAACGGAAAAACGGTCAAAGGCATTTTTCCCGTCTTCCTCCTCGAAAAGCTTATGCTCAAGAAAATGAGCAATACCATTTGGAAGAGCGGTTTTTTCTGTTTCCCCCTGAGCGATAAATTCAATGTCGCAGGATCCGTAGTCTGTGCCGTATATAGCATAGTATTTGCTGAAACCTTTTTTTGGTATAATATAAATCTTAAGTCCGCTTTCGTGGACTCCGCACAGTATTTTTTCATTTATTGATTTATTTTCAATAGTTTTAAAGTTCATAATCGTTGCCCTCCCTTATATGTCTTTTCCTGTTAAAAGATAAACAGTGTCAGGTTGAACCTTGTTTGCAATTTTAATAATTTCATCGCGAGTAACTTTATTTAAGTTACTAACAAGGCTTTCGATTGATTCAGGCTGTCTTGAATCGGACAAGGCTGATATAAGATAGTCTTCGGATGCCCTAAGACTGTCAGCTATGGAATTTAAGTTTGTTTCGAGATATTTTTTAGCAGATAATATTTCCTCGTCTGAAAATTCTCCTGCTTTCATTTTGTCAAGCCAAAGCATAATTTCGTTGTAAGCATCAGAGAATTTGTCATTTTCAATACCTGAACTGATAAGCATACAGCCCTTTAACTTATCAAGACGAGATGAAACATAGTATGCAAGAGAAAGCTTTTCCCTCACATTGTTGAAAAGCTTTGAAAAGGGACTTCCGCCGTATATACAGTTGAACACTAAGGATGCATAGTATTCAGGAGAAAATGGGTCTGTGCCTGTGAACATAGTGATACAAAGCTTGCTTTGAGTAACATCCATTTTGTCGGTAAATATTTTAATTTCTTCATCTTTTTTTCTTGCAATGCTTGTGGAAAGAGGTGCAGGATTTCTTGGAGGTAAAACATCCGAGAATTTTGCAGATATCATCTCTTTTGCTTTTTCTGTGTCAAAGGTTCCGCTGAGAAAGAAGTCCATTTTACATTCTTTTATAACCTTTTTATAGTAATTGTATAAACTTTCAGGGGTAATGGAGTCTATGTCTTCCTTAAAACCAAAAGGGGAAATACCATAGGGAGAGTCTTCAAAGCTAAGCTCTTTCACTCTCTGGTCTGCATATTCTTTTTTGTCGTTAATAAGACTTTCAATGTCGTCTTTTAAGTTTATCTTTTCGGAGTCAACAAAGCTTTTATCAAAAACCCCGCCGTCTGTTTTTGGATTAAAAACAAGTTCTTTTAAGAAATCTATAGCATCTAAAAGAATATTACTGTCTTTTAGGTATTCTCCCGAAACAAATTCAAGTGAAAAGTATAAAAATGCAAAGTCGCCTTTTTTTCTAAGCCCTGAATAAAAGCTCGCTCCGTATAACTCCTCACAGTTTGTCGCAATTGCAGAAAGTGAGGGGTAAGATGAACTGCCGCGTCTTAAAACTTTCGGAAGAAGTGCAGATAAAGTAGCATTTTCCCTCGTAACAGGGATTTTTATATATAAACTAAGTAAGTTTGTTTTAAATTTATCAGATTTTGCAAGGTGGAGATTTATGCCGTCTGTTAAAGCTGAACTTAAAATACCATTCATAAAAACATTCCTTTCTTGAAACTACACATAATTATATTCATTTTACCATATTTTTAAAATTAAATCAATTCTTTGAGAGCAAAAAATCAAATCTTGAAGATAAAATGTATTTATGAATGTTCTTTGAGGAATAATAAGAAAGCTCTAAAATATCTTGTGCAATAGAGTTATTTGCTTCAAAACGAAAATTTTTTATAGAAGGAAAATCATTTTTTAAAATTGCCAGAACAAGGTTTTTGTCATTCTCTGAAAGGGTGCGGTCTTTAATGCGGAGTCCGCAAAGAAGATTTTTGTCTTTATATATAACTGCAATGTCGTCAGCATTTGTAAGCTCTGCAATTTTAGTGGCAACTGACAAACATTTTTTATTATTTGAAAGTTCATAATATAAATCTTCTGTTGCAAAGGAAAAAGATAAAACAAAAGTTATTATTATAAAAATAAGAAAAATTTTTTTCAAAAATATCATCCTGTCTTTTTTTAAAAATATTATTTGAGATTTATATTTTTAATATGCAAAAATCGGAAGTATATTTTGAAGAAAAAAACTAAAAATATATACGAACAAGAAAATAAATAAAGAAAAAGGAGCATCATAATGAATGTTTTAGCTTTAATTCTTGTTATTATCGGTGCAATAAACTGGGGTTCAATCGGACTCTTTGGTATTGATTTGGTAGGTTCATTGTTCGGAGGACAAACCTCTTTAATAAGTAAAATAATTTTTACTATTGTGGGACTTGCAGGACTTTGGTCAATATCATTCTTATTTAATGATTCTCCGATAGTTGACAGAGAGAAATAAAAAAAGAAGCTGTTTGAAAATTTTTCAAACAGCTTCTTTTTATTCCCAGTTAAGTATTTTTATTTCTCCTGATGAAAGCGTGTCTTTTTCACCGTTTGGGGTTTCAACCAGAAGTCTCAGCTTATCATCTATTGAAACAACCTGACCTGTGTGGACTTGGTTGTTTTTTTTGTATTCTATTTCTTTTCCTGTAAGAAGGGAAAGGTTTTTGTATTCTTCTATGAAGCTATCGTTTTTCTCTGTCAGTATTTCAAAAATACAGTTTATAATTTCTGCAGTAATTTTATTTTCTATGCTGTCTGGCATATCTTCTTTAAAAAGAGCACCTGCCTTGTTTTTTATGTCTTCGGGAAAACCATCCTTTGGGGCAAGAATGTTAAGACCAATGCCGAGAATAATATTTTTAAGGTTTCCGTCAGGGGAAATTGTTCCCTCCGCAAGTATTCCGCAAACCTTTTTTTTGTTTATGTATATATCATTAACCCATTTGATTTTCGGTGAAAAGCCAGTGTGCTTTTTTATGGCACGGCAAAGGGCAACTCCTGAAAGTGCAGTCACAAATTCCGTATTAATATATGAATCAAGAAGAATACTCATATAAAGTCCGCCGTCAGGTGAGAAAAATCTATTTCCCGTTCTGCCACGCCCATTTGTTTGATTTCTTGCAATAACAATCGTTCCGTTTTTAATATTTTTTTCTGCAAGGTTTTTTAAATAGTTGTTTGTGGAGTCAACCGAGTCTAAAATAATAATTTCAGGCACAGGAAAGATAAGGTGTTCTCTTAGGGCATTTTCCGATATATTAAGCATACTTCAAGGCTCCTTTCAAAGTTATACTAACACACGGGCTACATCTGTGTCAATTGAAAAACTTAAAATTTTTTAAAATACTTGCAATTTAAACAGAATTTTGTTATACTAACTGTATATGTGCGGATTTATCTGCGTAGCAGATTTACATATACGGAAGGAGATGTTTAGTTTTGGCTAAAGAATTGTCAAAAACATACGAACCTAAACAGGTAGAAGACAGAATATATAAGGAATGGATGGACAAAGGCTATTTTCACGCAACAGTGAATAAGGATAAAAAGCCTTTCACAATTGTTATTCCTCCGCCAAATGTAACAGGACAGTTGCATATGGGACATGCTCTGGATGAAACCTTTCAGGATATTTTAATCAGAACAAAAAGAATGCAGGGCTATGAGGCTCTTTGGGTGCCGGGAACAGACCATGCGGGAATTGCAACCCAGATAAAGGTTGAAGAAAACCTTAGAAAAGAAGAAGGACTCACAAGATATGACCTTGGAAGAGACAAATTCTTAGAGCGTGTGTGGGACTGGAAAGAGCAGTATGGAAACCGTATTATAAACCAGATAAAGAAGCTTGGATGCTCCTGCGACTGGGACAGAGAGCGTTTCACAATGGACGAGGGATGTTCAAAAGCTGTTAAAGAGGTTTTTGTTAATCTTTATAACAAAGGTCTTATTTATCAGGGAAACAGAATTATAAACTGGTGTCCAAGCTGTGCAACAGCACTTTCTGATGCGGAGGTTGAATACACGGAGCAGGACGGAAATTTCTGGCATATTAAATACCCCATTAAGGATTCAGACGGATATGTTGTTATTGCAACAACAAGACCTGAAACATTATTTGGTGACACTGCGGTTGCAGTTAATCCTGAAGATGAAAGATATAAGGATTTGGTTGGCAAAAAGCTTATTCTGCCTCTTGTTGGCAGAGAAATCCCTGTTATTGCGGACGAATATGTTGATAAAGAATTTGGAACAGGCTGTGTTAAGATTACACCTGCTCACGACCCCAACGATTTTGAGGTTGGTTTAAGACATAATCTTGAACAGATTAAGGTTATGAATGATGATGCAACAATTAATTCATACGGCGGAAAATATGAAGGTATGGACCGTTATGAATGCAGAAAAGCTATGATAAAAGACCTTGAAGAACAAGGACTTTTAATTAAAACGGAACCACACACACATAATGTTGGAACCTGTTATCGTTGCGGAACAACTGTTGAGCCTATAACATCAAAGCAGTGGTTTGTTAAAATGCAACCTCTTGCTGAAAAGGCTATTGAGGTTGTTGAAAATAAAACAGTTTCATTTATTCCTGACAGATTTTCAAAAACATATATGAACTGGATGGAAAATGTTCACGATTGGTGTATTTCACGTCAGCTTTGGTGGGCACACAGAATCCCTGCATACTATTGTGATGCCTGCGGAGAAACTGTTGTTTCAATGGAAGATGTTAAAACTTGTCCTAAGTGCGGACAGCCAATGCGTCAGGAAGAGGATGTTCTTGATACTTGGTTCAGCTCAGCGCTCTGGCCATTCTCAACTCTCGGATGGCCTGATAAAACAGAAGACCTTGATTATTTCTTCCCAACATCAGTTTTGGTTACAGGATATGATATTATTTTCTTCTGGGTTGCAAGAATGATATTCTCAAGTCTTGAACACACAGGAAAAGAACCATTTAAGCATATCTATATTCACGGTCTTGTTCGTGACAGTCAGGGAAGAAAAATGAGTAAATCCCTCGGCAACGGAATTGACCCTCTTGAAATTGTTGATAAATACGGAGCGGATGCATTAAGATTTACTCTTGCAACAGGAAATTCTCCCGGAAATGATATGAGATTTTACATTGAGAGGGTTGAAGCAAGCAGAAACTTTGCAAACAAAATCTGGAATGCTTCAAGATTTGTTCTTATGAACCTTACAATAGACAAGGCAGAACTTCCTGAAAGCGGAAAACTTTTTGCGGAGGATAAATGGATTTTAAGCAGATATAATTCTCTTGTTAAAGAGGTAACAGAAAATCTTGATAAGTATGAACTTGGTATTGCAGTTCAGAAGCTTTATGACTTTATCTGGGATGAATTCTGTGACTGGTATATTGAGCTTGTTAAACCAAGATTTTTTGAAGAGGGTGAATCAAATATAACCGCACAGCAGGTTTTAAGTTATGTTCTATCAAACACACTTAAGCTTCTTCACCCATTTATGCCGTTTATAACAGAAGAAATCTGGCAGGCACTTCCTCATGAGGGTGAAAGCATTATGATTTCAAGCTTCCCCGTTTATGATCAAAAGCTTGATGATAAAGATGCAGAAGCTCATATGGAAGTTATTATGGATGCAATTAAGGGCATAAGAAACGTGAGAAACAAAATGAATGTTCCTCCGTCAAAGAAAGCAAAGCTCTTTATTATAACAGATGAAGAAGATGCTTTCTCTGATGCAACAGTATTCTTTGAAAAGCTTGCATCAGCTCAGGGAGTTGTTATTGCGTGCGATAAAAAGGATGTTCCTGAAAATGCAGTTTCTGTGGTTGTTAATAAGGCAGAAATCTATATTCCGTTTGACGAGCTTGTTGACAGAGAAAAGGAAATCGAAAGACTTGGCAAGGAAAAGACAAATCTTGAAAACGAGATAAAACGAGTTGAAGGAAAGTTAAATAACAAAGGCTTTGTTGATAAGGCTCCTGCAAGTGTTGTTGAAGAGGAACGAAAGAAAGGCGAAAAATATAAGGAAATGCTTGCAAAAGTTATTGAATCCTTAAAAAGCTTTGAATAACAACTAACTAAAGAAATTTAAACGACAGTCGAAATTTTTGTTCGGCTGTCGTTTTTTGTATGACGATTTATTAATATAAAAAAAGGAAAAAACTGGTAATTTATAGAAATTATATATGAAGGAGGTTATATAGAATGGATATAAGAATAGAACACGTAGGAACAACACTTGTTGTAAAGCCTGAGGGAGAGCTTGACCACCACAGTGCAAAGGATGTAAGGGAGATGATTGACAGAGAAATCGAGCTTAGAAAAATAAAAAATCTTGTTCTTGATTTCAATAAGGTATCCTTTATGGATAGTTCAGGGATAGGGGTTATTGCAGGAAGATATAAGATAATAAATTCTCTTGGCGGAAAAACAATGGTAATAAGAGCAAACGAGCAGGTGGATAAGATACTTGAAATCTCAGGACTTAAGAAAATACTTGAATGTAATTAAAAAACGGGAGGGATAAAAATGGAAAATTTTATGAAACTTGAATTTCCTGCAAAAAGCACAAATGAATCTTTTGCAAGAGCGGCAGTTGCGGCATTTGCAGTTCAGCTTGATATAACTGCAGGCGAACTTGCTAATATAAAAACTGCGGTTTCGGAGGCTGTGACCAATTCTATTGTTCACGGCTACATAAACGGAATAGGGGTTGTGAAAATAATCTGCAAAATTTTGGGGGATGAGCTTGAAATCTCTGTTGAAGATGATGGGGTTGGAATAGAGGATATAGAAAGAGCAATGCAACCGCTTTTCACAACGGACACAGACGGGGAAAGGAGCGGAATGGGATTTACGGTTATGCAAACCTTTATGGATGATTTAACCGTAAAATCAAAATATGGAGAAGGAACAACCGTTACTATGAGAAAGAAACTGAAAATTTAGCAGGAGGAATATATGCCGCTTAAATATAATGAAAATTTTGACTTTCTCATAGAAAAGGCACAAAAAGGCGACAGGTGTGCACGGGACGAGATTATTAATGAAAACACAGGATTAGTCCATAGTATTGTCAAAAGGTTTCAGGGAAGAGGACAGGAGGCGGAAGACCTTTTTCAGATAGGATGCATCGGGCTGATAAAAGCCATTGACAAGTTCGACACATCCTTTAATGTTAAGTTCTCAACCTATGCTGTGCCAATGATTATGGGAGAGGTTAAAAGATTTTTAAGAGATGACGGAATTATAAAGGTAAGCCGAAGTATAAAAGAACTTTCTATGAAAATATCAAGAGCAAAGGATGAACTTGTGAAAGAAAACGGATGTGAACCCACGGTGCAGGAAATTTCGGAGAAGGTGGGGGCATCGCCTGAAGATGTGGCAGTTGCTATAGAGGCATCAATGAGGCCTGAATCAATATATTCATCGGGGGAAAATGAGAAAGGGGATAGCAAGGCTTTAATAGAAAAGATAGAAAGCCCAGTAAATTTTGAAAGTTCGGTTGTGAATAAAATCACCCTTGAAAATATAATGAATGGGTATAATGAAAGGGAAAGAAAAATAATTTCCCTTAGATATTTTAAACAAAAAACCCAGACTGAAACTGCAAAACAGCTTGGAATTTCTCAGGTGCAGGTTTCAAGGCTGGAGAAAAAAATTCTTCTTGATATGAGAGAAAAAATGTTAAGTTAAAAATAAAGGAAAAGTGGGACAAGGCGTCGAATAATACAAATAAATAAAATAAGAGGAGGTAATTTTTATGTATTGTCCGAATTGCGGAGCCCATAATGAAAACACCTATAATAATTGCACATCCTGCGGAATGTATATTGCAGATATAAATAAAAAAGAAAAGGTAAAACAGGAACAGCCATTAGAAATCAATGAAGAGGTTGAACCTGCCGTAGAAGAGGTTTTGGAAGATACAGAACAGTATAAACAACCGGAGATTGAAAGACATACTCCTGAGAAAAAATATTATGAAGCTATATACAGACAGTATGTGAAAAAGCCAAAGGATTATTTTATTTTTTCAATTCTTTGCACTATATTTGGAAGTATAGGATTTGGAATTGCAGCAATTGTTTTTTCTGTAATGACAAAGGCTGAAATCAATGCAGGCAACATAAAAAAAGCAGGAATATATTCACAGAACACAAGAACATTCTGTATTTTTTCGGTTATAATCGGAATTATTAAGTATGTTTTTGCCGCAATTATTATAACGGCCTGCTTTTCATCTTTAAGCTATAGATATTATAGTTCACCATTCTTTTGGTAGAAATTTTTAAAAAATTATAACAAAATATAAAAAGAAAAATCGCATATAATCATATGCGATTTTTTATTTTTATATCTTGAAATCAAGACAGCTTCTTGTCTTTGTGTAAGGTCTAACCTTTCCGTCTGCCACGGCAACATGTTCGGGGTGGCTTGCATAAACTTTAAGAGCATCTTCATCTTCAAAGGTTGAATCAAGCATAAGGTCTGCATTTGAGCTTGGAAGTCCGTTTGTGTAAACTTTGATTTCCAAAAGTCCGGGGATTTTTCCTTTAAGACTTTCTAAGCCCTCTTTTATTCCTTTTTTGATTTGCTCTTTTTCTGCATTCTGATATTCGTCTTTTAAACTCCATAAAATAATATGCTTAACCATAATAAACTCTCCTTTTGATATTTGAGAAAATTATACCATAATGGGAGTTGTTAGTCAAGGGACAAAATGTGTTCTCTTAGGGGAAGAACAAGGCTTGGCGAAACGGAAAGCTCGTCTATTCCAAAGTCAATAAATGTCTTTGTGAGAGACATATCCGATGCAAGCTCTCCGCAAATTCCAACCCAAATGTTGTTTTCGCGGGCAGTTTTGCCGATATATTCAATAAGCCTTAAAATTGCCTTGTGATGATTGTCGCAAAAGTTCTGGATAGAGCTGTTTTGTCTGTCTATTGCAAGAGTATATTGGGTAAGGTCGTTTGTGCCGATGCTGAAAAAATCAACCTCTTTTGCAAGAATGTCGCAGATTATGGCAGCAGCAGGTGTTTCAATCATAATTCCTGTTTCGATATTTTCCTTGTATTCGATTCCCTCTTTAGAAAGTTCGTCTTTAACATCATTTATAATGTCTTTTATAAGATGAATTTCCTTTTCCGATGTTATCATAGGAAACATAATTGCAAGGTTTCCGTATATAGAGGCGCGGAAAAGGGCTCTGAGTTGAGTTTTGAAAATATCCTTATCCTTAAGACAAAGCCTTATAGCACGGTAGCCAAGAGCGGGATTTTCTTCACTCGGCAGATTGAAATAATCAATTTTTTTGTCTGCACCAATGTCAAGAGTGCGGATAACAACTTTTTTGTCACCCATTTTTTCAAGGACAGATTTGTATGCAGAAAACTGTTCGTCCTCGGTGGGGAAATCCTTTGATTCAAGATATATAAATTCACTTCTGAAAAGACCGATGCCCTCTGCATCATTTAATAAAACCAACGCGGTCTCATCGGGTCTTCCTATGTTAGCATAAAGATTTATCTTTTTTCCGCTTTTTGTTATGTTTTCCCTGCCTTTTAGTTCTTCAAGCTTTTTTGTGCGGGCATTATCTGTTTCTTTTCTCTTTTTATATTCTTTAATTTTGTATTCATCAGGAGTTATATAAAGGCTTCCGCTAAAACCATCTATAATAGCAGTTTCGCCGTCAAATCTTTCGTCTATTTTTTCTGCATTAATTATTGCGGGAATGTTCATTGTGCGGGCAAGAATAGATGTATGGGAATTAACGGAACCTGAAAAGGTTATAATGCCGGAAAGATTTTTCTTGTCAAGCTGAACGGTTTCGCTGGGAGTCAGGTCATCTGCAACAATTATATAAGGTTCTGAAAGCTCCCTGACTGCATCTTCATCCTTTGAAAGAATTTTTATTATTCTGTCGGATATGTCAATAACATCAATGCTTCGTGCCTGCATATATTCATCATCCATATTTTTAAAATTATCTGAAAAAATGTCCGAAGTTTTTGCAACCGCATATTCTGCACAAACCATTTGAGAACACATAATATTTAAAATACTTTCCTGATAATCTAAATCCTCTATCATAATCTGATGAATATGAAAAATTTCAGCACCCTCTTCGCTGGCCTCCAAAAGAGCCTTATTATATAAATCTTCAAGCTGAATTTTTGCAACAGAAACCGCATCAAAAAAACGCTTTTTTTCTTTTTCGATATTGTCTGTGTGTCTTCTCTTTATAAAAGTGTCCTGCTTTTTGTGAAAGTAAAGTTTTCCCATGGCTATGGCATTATAAACACTTTGTCCGTTTATCTCTATCATAAAGCTACCTGCCTTTAAATTCTTTTTTAATTTAGTATAAACAAAAACAAACTATAAATGCAGAAATAACATAATTTTATTTGATAGCGGATATTGTGTTTTTAAAAAATTTGTGATAAAATAAAGAAAAAAGAGATTTAAGGGATTGAATATACAAGATGCTTTGAAAGGGTAGATTATGGAATTTAAAGTAAAAACATTTGAAGAACTTACAGCTGATGAACTATATGAAATTTTAAAATCAAGAACAGAAATTTTTTTGCTTGAACAGAATATTATCTGTCAGGACCTTGATGATATGGACAAAGAAAGTCTTCATTGCTTTTTCTATGACGGAAAAAGAGTGACGGCATATTTAAGAGCCTTTAAATCAGGGGAAGATGGTGTGGTTATCGGAAGAGTTCTAACTCTCCTGCATAAAAAAGGTATGGGAAGCCGTCTTATGGAAAAAAGTATGAATGAAATAAAAAATTATTTTAATGTAAAAAAGATATATGTCCACGCCCAGAAACAAGCAGAAAAATTTTATGAAAAAATGGGATTTAAAACGGTGTCAGGTGAGTATCTTGAAGAGGGTGTTGTTCATGTTACTATGGAAAGGGATGTTGATTTATGATAAGAAAGTGTCCTGAGTGTAGCAGGTTATTTGGATTAAAAAAGATTGGCAGAAAATTTATTGGAAAAGAAGATATTAATATGGCAGAAACTCTCACCCAGCCACATCTAAAAGGTGAAATGCAGACTATGGTGGAAAGAATGGTTCCGGGTGAAAAGCGAGTTTATGAAATTACATATGAATGTAAATTTTGCGGAGCAAAGAAGAAAAAAGTTGCATATAAAAACATAAAAAAGAAAGAGTAGCATAAAATCAGGAGAATTTTAAAGGTATGAATTATTTTAATCTTGAAAATGGCATAAGAGTTGTTTGTGAAAAAATAGATTATGTCAAATCTCTCAGTGTGGGGGTTTATGTTGGGGTAGGCTCTATGTGGGAGCAAAAAAAGGAAAATGGAATATCCCATTTTCTTGAGCATATGTTTTTTAAAGGAACAAAAACAAGAAGTGCAAGAGAAATTGCGGAATTTATGGACTTTTGCGGGGGACAGCTAAATGCAGTAACATCAAAGGAATACACCTGCTACTACGCAAAGGTTCTTGAAAACCACAGAGATAAAGCCTTTGAAATTCTTTCGGATATGCTTATTAATTCCACTTTCACAAAAGAAAATATTGAAATTGAGAAAAAAGTTATTTCCGAGGAAATAAAAATCGGGGAAGACACTCCCGAAGAACTTATTTTTGATTTGATTTCTGAGCTCACATGGAAAAAATCACCTCTGGGATTTCCTGTTGCAGGGACAATAGACAGCGTTTCAAAAATAACAGAGGATATGATATGGGATTTTTATAAGAAATATTACCCGGGAAATAATATGGTTATATCTCTAGTGGGAAGCTTTGATGAAAATACCATAAAAGATGAGCTTCAGCACTATTTTGGAGAAATTCCCGCTTTGGGATATAAGAAAAACAAGGATGAAAATCCAAAAGTTGAAAGCGGAATTTTAGTGAAAAAAAAGGATATTGAACAATGTCAGCTTTGCATTTCCTTTGAGGGACTTTCAAGGAGTGATGAATATGTCTATGATTTGTTATCTGCAAATGCTATGTTCGGGGGCAGTATGAGTTCAAGACTTTTTCAGAAAATCAGGGAGGAAAACGGGCTTTCATATTCTGTTTATTCCTATCTTAACACTTATTCGGACTGCGGGTCATTTGTTATATATGCGGGAATGAACCCTGATGAACTTGAAAAAGTGCTTTGTCTTATAAATAATGAGATAAATCTGATAAAAAAAGATGGGCTTTTAGAAAAAGAAATTCTATGCTCTACAGAACAACTGAAATCAAGCATAATAATGGGACTTGAAAGTGTGTCAAACAGAATGTCGAATTATGGCAAAAACCTGCTTCTCACGGGAGAAATTGACGATTACGATGCCCTTATGAAGAAAATATCAAGGGTTGACACAAAAAGAACAAAAGAGATTATCGAAAGAATTTTTGTTCCTGAAAAAATGAACATTGCCGTTCTTGGTAATGTTAAGGATAAGGACTATAGAGAATATTTCTCATTTTAACAAATGATGGAGGATTAGATAAATGGATTTAATGTACAGGGAGCTTGGAATTTCAAAAGAGGTATATGAATACGGAGAAAAGATAATTGAGAGCCTGAAGGATAGATTCAAGGAAATAGATGATATTGCAGAGTATAATCAGCTTAAGGTTATATCTGCAATGCAGAAAAACAGAGTTGCCGCAACAGATTTTGCGGCAACAACAGGCTATGGATATGATGATGCGGGAAGAGATAAGCTTGAAAGAGTCTATGCTGACTGCTTCCACACAGAGGCGGCACTTGTAAGACCGCAAATAACCTGCGGAACTCATGCCCTTGCTGTTGCCCTTTCAGCGAATTTAAGACCGGGTGATGAGCTTTTGTCCCCTGTGGGAAAACCGTATGACACTTTGGAAGAGGTTATAGGGATAAGAGATTCTATATGTTCCCTAAAGGAATACGGAGTATCCTATAGACAGGCAGATTTAAAAGAAGACGGAACCTTTGATTATGAAGCAATAAAAAATGCCATAACAGAAAAAACAAAGCTTGTAACCATTCAGCGTTCAAAGGGCTACCAGACAAGACCAAGCTTCTCTGTTACACAGATAGGAGAACTTATTACGTTTATAAAAAATATAAGAAAAGATATAATATGTATGGTGGATAACTGCTATGGAGAATTTGTTGAAAGAATTGAGCCATCCGATGTGGGAGCTGATATGATAGTTGGTTCATTGATTAAAAATCCGGGTGGCGGTCTTGCTCCTATAGGCGGTTATATCTGCGGAACAAAGGAATGTGTTGAAAGATGTGCATATAGATTAAGTGCCCCGGGACTTGGTCAGGAGGTTGGTGCCAATCTTGGTATTATGCCCAGCTTTTATCAAGGGTTTTTTCTTTCACCAACAGTTGTTGCAGGAGCACTTAAGGGTGCAGTTTTTGCTGCAAATGTTTTTGAAAATCTAGGGTTTAAAACTGTCCCTAATAAAGATGAAGCACGGGCAGATATTATTCAGTCAGTCGTGCTAGAATCTGCGGAAGCTGTTATTGCCTTTTGTGAGGGTATTCAGGCGGCGGCACCGGTTGACAGCTTTGCATCTCCTGTTCCCGGTGATATGCCCGGATATGATGCACAGGTTATTATGGCGGCAGGCACCTTTGTTCAAGGCTCTTCCATAGAACTGAGTGCGGACGCACCTATAAGACCGCCTTATGCAGTTTATTTTCAGGGAGGCTTAACCTTTAACCACGCAAAGCTTGGAATTATGTCCAGTTTGCAGAAAATCTATGAAAAAGGACTTGTTTCACTGTAATATTCAACACCCACAGAATATATGTAAAATATGTTTTTTGACAAATATTAACAAAATGAATAAAATATAATAAAAATAGTCAAAATTCTATTGCAATTTTTTTCTGTTTGTATTAGAATATTGACTATATATGTAAATGAAGGAGTTTATTAATGGAACCAAGAATTTCTAAGATGGCATCTGAGATCAGCCCATCACCGACACTTGCTCTTGACTCAAAATATAAGCAGATGAAAAAGCAGGGCATTCCAGTTGTTGGATTTGGTGCAGGGGAGCCTGATTTTGAAACGCCTGATAATATAAAAAATGCGGCTATTGAAGCAATAAAATGCGGAATGACAAGATACACTCCTGCTTCAGGGACAGTTGAGCTTAAAGAGGCTATAGTGAATAAGGTTAAAAGAGACACAGGCCTTGTATATAAAATAGAAAATGTTGTTGTTTCAAACGGCGGAAAACATTCGCTTACAAATGTGTTTATGTGTATCTTAGAGCCGGAGGATGAGGT
The DNA here is from genome assembly GCA_045537065.1 of Clostridia bacterium. Lineage (GTDB taxonomy): Bacteria > Bacillota > Clostridia > Monoglobales > Monoglobaceae > RGIG8709. The sequence goes on from JAZSOT010000082.1 coordinate 28,303, forward strand.
TATTATTCCCGCACCATTCTGGGTAAGTTATCCCGAAATGGTTAAAATGGCAGGTGGAAAGCCTGTGTTTTTAAACACAACAGAGGAGAATAATTTTAAGTTTACTCCCGATATGCTTAAAAATATGATAACCGACAAAACAAGAGCTCTTGTTTTAAACACACCGAGTAATCCAACAGGTATGGTTTACAAAAAGGAAGAGCTTGAAGAAATTGCAAAAATTGCAGTTGAAAATAATATTTATATTGTATTCGACGAAATTTATGAAAAGCTTATATACGGGGATGTAACCCACACAAATATTGCAACCTTGGGGGAAGATGTAAGAGAACTCACAATTATTGTAAGCGGTATGGCAAAAGCTTATGCTATGACAGGTTGGAGAATTGGCTATACAGTAAGTAACGTAGAACTTGCAAAAGCAATGTCAAATCTTCAGAGCCATGCAACATCAAATCCTAACTCAATTGCTCAGGCAGCATCTGTTGAGGCATTGAACGGCGATCAAAGCTCTGTTGAAAGTATGAGAGTGGAATATGAAAAACGCAGAGACTATATGGTAGAGCGTATTAATTCTATTGATGGAATTAGTTGTAAAAAACCTGATGGAGCATTTTATATCTTTATGAATGTGAAAGAACTTCTTGGAAAAGAGCATTACGGAAAGGTTATAAACACCGTAGCAGAGCTTTGTGATGATATTCTTGATAAGGCACTTGTTGCTCTTGTTCCAAGCGAAGGCTTTGGTATAGAAGGCTTTGCAAGACTTTCTTATGCAACCTCAATGGAAAATATTATAGAGGGTCTTGATAGAATTGAAAAATATATAAAAGGCGAGTACAAATAAGCTAAGGAGGGGTAAAAATGAAAATCGGAATTATTGGTGCCGGCAATATGGCATCAGCTTTGCTTGAAGGCTTTTTGGCGTCCGAAATTGCAGCCCCGTCAGATATTTGTATAAGCGATAAAGATGATAAAAAACTTTCAGTATGGAAAATCAAAGGTGCCTGCACAACAAGTAATAATGATGAGGTTTTAGAATTTGCTGATGTTGTTATTTTTGCTGTTAAGCCAAATATACTTCCCAATGTTTTAAAGGATGCGGGAAAAAGAGGAGATAACAAAATTTATATTTCAATTGCCGCAGGATTTTCTCTTGAAAAGATAGAAAGCTATCTTGGAAATAAGGCGACAATTGTCCGTGTTATGCCGAACACACCTGCACTCGTAAGATGCGGAATGAGTGTTGTTTGTCTAAATAAAAATGCAGATGATAAAACATCGGAAGTTGTGAAAAAGCTTTTCTCATCTGTTGGTGAGGTTGTATTCCTTGATGAAAAGTTTATGAATTCCGCAACTGCAGTGCATTCCTGCAGTCCCGCATTTGTTTATATGATGATAGATGCAATGGCAGATGCAGGGCTTAAATACGGAATAGACAAAAAATCTGCTCTTTTACTTGCTGCAAAGGCAGTGGAAGGCTCAGCCAAAATGGTTCTTGAATCAGACGAACTTCCGAATAAATTAAAGGACAATGTTTGTTCTCCCGGCGGAGCAACGATTGAAGGGGTTTTAGAGCTTGAGAAAAACGGCTTTAAGTCGGATATCCAGTCTGCCATTAAAGCTTGTGTGGAGAAAACTGAAAAACTTTAATAGTAATTTTTAAACCTTTGCCCTCATATAATTAATAGGACAAGTAGGGGGCGGTTTTATGAAGAAAATGACGGAAGCCTTTTTTGCATTCTCAAAAGCAAATAAGGCTTTGCTTATATGTTTTATAATTACCTTTTTTTCAGGACTTATTTTGGGAGTCTTTGTGCTAAGGTGGGTTCCTGATGATGTTTTATCACAACTGAAAAATAACACAAATAATTTTTTTTCGATTTATGAAATTCAGACAGTCGGCAGAAAAGATGTGTTTTATCAGTCCTTCAGGCAAAATATTCTGCCTTTTATGTATATCTGGCTTTCGGGAATGTTTATTGTTTTGATACCTGTTGCATTTTTGCAGGTGTTTTTAAAAGGTGTAAGGCTTGGTTTTTCGGTTGGCTATTTTTGTTCAGTTTATAGCGGAATGGGAATACTGTTTTCAACTCTTGAACTTTTTTTTGGAAATGCAGTATTGCTTACGGTTATGATTTTATATTCAGTATATTGTGTAAGATTTTCAAGAGAAATGTATAAGATGCGAAATTCCCGCATAAAGACTTCGAAAGGGAAATTTTATATAAACAGCCTGATGTGCCTGCTTTTTGTTTTTTTTATTGTCGCAGGCGTTAGCTTTTTTAATAGCTATATTTTATCCGAATTTATAAAGTTATTTTAAGAAAGGAGGAAACTTTTATGGACGGTGGAGAAATTTCATATTATGCCCTTGGGGACTTTTTTAATTATTTAAGAGAGAAAAAGTCTGCAACCGAGAACACAGTTTCCTCTTATAGAAGAGATATGAAAAAATTTGTGGAATATCTTTTAAGCATCAAGGTTGATAGCTATTATAAGGTAACCACCAGTATAATAAAGGACTTTCTTCAGGGAAAAAAGGAAGAGGGTTTTTCAGAAGCCTCGGTTGAAAGACTGACTTGTGTCCTGCGAGCTTTTTTTAGGTTTTTGTGTGAAGAATATGAGCTTAGAAAAAACCCAATGGAAAAAATACATACAAAAAAACCGAAACGAAAAATTCCCGCGGTTATGACCAATGCAGAGGTTGAAATGTTTCTTGATGCACCTGATTTATCCACAGAAAAAGGCGTAAGGGATAAAGCTATGCTTGAGGTGTTGTATGCGACAGGCATAAAGGTTTCGGAGCTTATTGAACTTAAAATAGAAGATGTTAACGGAGAAATAGGCTTTGTAAAATGCAGAAAAGGGGATAAGGAAAGAATAATCCCTATGTATTCTTTAGCATCAAAATGTCTTAGAGATTATATGGAAAGAATAAGACCGGAGCTTGTTAAGGATGAGGAAGAGAAAACCTTGTTTGTGAATACAAACGGCAGGAAAATGTCAAGACAGGGTTTCTGGAAAATTGTTAAGGGCTATAAGGAAAAAGCCCAGATTATAAAGGAGATAACTCCCCACACACTAAGACATTCATTTGCAACCCATATTCTTGAAAATGGGGCAAAGCTTAGGGATGTTCAGGAGCTTCTGGGACACGCAGATATCTCATCAACTTATATATACGAAGAGATTGTAAGAAACAGAATAAAATCAGTTTATAAGACAACGCACCCACGTGCTAAGGTGAAGAAAAAAGGAGCTGTTTAAGATAAACGGCTCTTTTTTTATGTAGGAACAAAATAACGCATTGTGAATATGATAAGGTGAGCGGAAATGTATATGGAGGTATAGCTATGTTAAACAGGAGATGCAAATGCAGTCATTGTGCAAAAAGGCAGGGACGAATTTTCGGGATAATATTGATTTCCGTGGGAACAGGACTATTTCTTGCATACATAATACCGTATTATCTGCTTATAACAATGCTGGGACTCGTTCTTGTCTGTTTAGGAGTTTCTTGTCTTATAAAAAAATAGCAAAAAGGAGGGAAAATGATGAAAATTGTTGTTGTGAAAGCTCCGAAATATTTGCGGGGGATACTTAAAAGTATTTTTAGAATGAAGGACTAAAGAACTTAAAAATTTATTTTGTCATTTTGGCAAACAAAAAAGAGGTATCAAAAGATACCTCTAATTTTTTTAAAGAATATTAAACCGCTCTCTGAACCTTTCCGGATCTTAAACATCTTGAACAAACATAAACTCTCTGTGGTGTTCCGTCAACAACAGCCTTAACTCTTCTGATGTTAGCCTTCCACATTTTGTTTGATCTTCTGTGTGAGTGAGACACCTTAATACCGAAAGAAACGCCCTTTCCGCATACTTCACACTTTGCCATATATATACACCTCCTAATAGTAATCAAATATCAACTGGATTATTATAACAGATAAATTTACATTTTGCAAGTGTTTTTTTAAAATTTTTAAAAAATATTGTTAAATAGTTAAATATGTTTGCAAAATCATACTATATCTGTTATAATATAATGTATAATGTTAAGGATTGGTATATAAATGAAAGACAAAATAATTATAATATTTTTATTTGCATTTCAAGCATTGGCAATACCATTTGCGTTGTTGTCGGGATTTTTGCTTTTAATATCTATAGAGGGATTATCTGAAACAGATTTGACTCAAACAAAGGTAGTTATTCAGTGTGTGGTTGCATTAATAACACTGTTGATAGGCGTTTTATACATAGGCACATATATATTCTCTTTAATTAAGACTATCATTAATAAAAAAGTATCATTTATAAGTTGTTTACCGGTTTTTCATGGTATTATTTTTGTATATGCCGTGATGCTGTGGGGTTGTGTTAATCAATGGTGGATACCCGGTGATAATTCTGTTATTGCTAGTTTGCCGAGATATAAAAATTCAGATTGTTATTATGGTGAAAATATCCAGGGTAATACAGGCTATTGTAAATATTATTTTTCAAATGATGATGCTATTGTTGAAAAGGTGGAGGAAAACAAATATTTTAAACAGGTAACAGTTGAAGACATTGAAAAATTAAAAGGCTACTTTGATAATTTTAAAGGAATGGTTGAATACGAAGAATATATTGATGAATATGATTTCAAATATGAGTGTATTGATACATTGGATTACATTTATATAGAAATGAAAGATACTTATGGAAAGTATCAAAACTATCCTGATAAATATTCAGAGTATAATGTTTATTTATTTGATGTTCAAACAAAAACATTGTATTACATTATTTCAAACATAAAACTTTAGATTTGATTATACTTATGTCAAGTTTATAAAATTTATAATTAGACAGGGGATTATTTTGTTGCCTTGTTAGAAAAAACAATAGTTGTAAATCAATGATTCATGAATTATAATATAATACTTTTTCTAAAAAATGTTGTATGTTGATGTAAAAGGATAAGCGGAAAAAAATGCTAAAGTTTACTTTATTATTAATATTTGGTATTATATTCATAATTGCAGGAATTTTTAAATGGCCAATTCCGCCAATAAAATCATGGGTAAGAAATACAAAACACGGTGAAATTTTAAACACAATCACAATGATAATATTACGGTTTATATTGTCAGGACGGAGAGTTATTATTGTTTTTTTGGTTATATATCAGGCAGTATATTTTATAATATGCGGGATAAGTATGGTCTTAACTTTGGTTATAGAAAAAAATTAGTATAAATCAGATGATTTCAAATATATAATAAGTTACACGGAGAAAAAGGAGAATAAGTTATGCAGGTTTTTTCAGTAGAACTTGGAAAAATTATTAAGGAGTTTAAGCTTGAATCTGTTTATGTGCCGGATGAACACGCTTTGATTTATTCAGCAGATGTTTACCGTCCGGGACTCCAGATTGCGGGATATTTCGACCATTTTGATGCAAAGAGAATACAAGTTTTCGGTATGGCAGAGAGTACATATCTTGCGGATATGTCCCCTGAAAAGCGTTATGATACCATAAAATCCCTGTTTGAAACAAAAATACCTGCAGTTATTGTAACAAGAAATGCAACTATTCATCCTGAGGTTTTGGAGCTTGCAAAGATTTATGAAATTCCACTTATGAGAACACCAAGTGCAACATCAACCTTTATGAGTGCCCTAATCGCATTTTTAAATGTTGAGCTTGCGCCAAGAATAACACGTCATGGTGTTTTAGTTGAGGTTTACGGTGAAGGTATTCTTATTATGGGCGAAAGCGGTGTGGGAAAAAGCGAAACTGCAGTTGAACTTATGAAGAGAGGACACCGTCTTGTTGCTGATGATGCAGTTGAAATCAAAAAGGTTTCATCAAAATCACTTGTTGGCTCATCTCCTGAGATTATAAGACACTTTATTGAAATTCGCGGTATAGGCATTGTAGACGTAAAAAACATATTTGGTATGGGTGCTGTTAAAGAGGCTGAAAAAATTGACCTCATAATACACCTTGAAACATGGGAGAGAGGCAAGCAGTATGACAGACTTGGGCTTGTTGATGAATATACAAATATTTTAGGCCTTGACATTCCATCTCTTACAATTCCTGTAAGACCGGGCAGAAACCTTGCCATTATCTTCGAGGTTGCGGCAATGAACAACCGCCAGAGAAGAATGGGTTATAATGCGGCAGAGGAATTAAACAACAGGATTATGGAGCAGATGAATTTTTAGCAGAAGGAGACAAAAATGAAAATACTTACGGATATTCACACACATACATTAGCAAGCGCCCACGCCTATTCAACTCTTACTGAAAATGTTAATGCGGCAAAGGAAAAGGGCCTTGAGCTTATTGCTATGACAGACCATGGCCCGAATATGCAGGATGCCCCCCATTTATGGCACTTTGAGAATATTGGCGTTGTTCCGAGATGGATTAATGACGTTAAGGTTTTGCGCGGTGCAGAGCTTAATGTTCCCAACGAAAAAGGCGAGGTGGACTTGCCCGAAAACCATCTTAAAAAGCTTGATATTGTTATCGCACCAATCCATCCATCTTTGTTTGAGGGCAAAAAGGCAGATGACCA
>JAZSOT010000072.1:0-1607 GCA_045537065.1 Clostridia bacterium
TCGCAAACCTGTGCATCTGCAAAAACGAATAAAATCATCATTTTTACCGTCTTTGTATCTGTTGTCTCTTGCAACAGCGAGGCGGCTTCTTTTTATGTGTTTTCTTTCACGTGGCGGGGTAGAAATAAAGTCTTTTGTGGAGCAATGAAATAATTTCGCCAATGCGGAAGCTTGCAGTTTAATTGTATATGGCGACATATCCTTATCAATGCTGGCTTGCAAATACTCATTGACATACTGCCGACAGTCTGCCAGAATTTTTGCTTTATATTGACTTCTGCAGTAAACAGTAAAAGCAATACACTGTTGTTGGTATGCATTGAAAGTTCCGTAGGAATATATTTTATCTGCAGTTTCTCCGGTTACTTTGTCAACATGTTTACTTTGACCGATAGCAAGCATACTGCGAAGCTCTTCATCAACTTGTTGCTTTAAGCTCTTTTTATTTTTATGACCCATTTTCATCACCCCATTCATATAAAAGATTGTATGTTAAAATTATCACCCACATTTTTTCGGAAGAGTTATGGTTCTCTTATCTTTCTGACCTTGTTTTTTTGTTTTGCTCCTTTCTTCAGTTCCATATCATCTTTTTTATCATTCTAATTATGTTGCATTCTTCTCTTGTATAAAATAAAAAATCCCGTCAAAAGCGGGATTCCGTATACGGTTTTCGCTGTTATCCGTTTATTCGGAGGAAAAATCCCCGAATAACCGTCAAACAAGAAAAGCCGGTGTGATTTAAAATCACGCCGACTTTTTATCTTATTTATATGTGCTCAGCAATATGCCGGAACAGCTTCAATGTTGTCCATTATAAAATGTTGTGCTGATAAGTTATACAGCACTGTTTTGTACATACCGTATCTGCCTTGTTTTGTTGAAACGAAAATACCGATTTCTTCGCCTGTATCTGTCGGGTACTTTTTCATTTTGCCTTCTTCATCAGGCTTTTCAACAAGAACACCTATATCCATGAGCCAAGCAGCAACATTTTTATATGAAAGCTTTTTCATTCTTTCTGTGTCGATAAGTGCATTTATACGGTTGACTATTTCACTCAATGAAATAGGGGCTTCGGAATATTGAAAATTTACCAAAGCTTCATCTGAAATATTAAATGGAACTAATTTTGCTTTTGGCTGACGAGGTGTGGCAATTCCGTTTTCTATTACATTTTTCAATATATCGGAAACATAAAACAGGCATCTTGAAATGCGGACATTGTTTATAATATCTGTTTCTGCCGCAGGGGAGTCATCAAGAGGATTTATGCCGTTTGCAAGTTTATCTATATACATTTTTGCTCTTTGCATTTTTTCAAGTTCTGTCATAATATAACCTCACATTTTTATTCCCCGAAACTTGTATTGAGTTTCTTTTTCAGAATCTCAATACCTTTGTCGGTCATTCCTATATAGTATTTATATGTCCCTCCTTAGGCACATTTATTATATAACGTAAAGGTGTGTTTGTCAATGTGTTTTATCTAAAGAATGGCTATACTGCGTCAAAATCCATGACAAAGCAAGACACGGCAGAGCGCTCGAAGGCTTCCTTAAGAGATATTTCGGCTGATAACAAACTAAAATCAAACGTTTTTATGG
>JAZSOT010000048.1:0-2163 GCA_045537065.1 Clostridia bacterium
ACACAGGATGTAAAAATTCACCTTAAAGGTGACGTTAACGGTGACGGCAGAATTATGGTTACAGACTATAACGCGATTTAAGTCGGAGGCCAAGCGGTCTTAGGAAGACAAGAAATCTACTCAACTCCTTGGCTCACAGAACGACATGGCTACGATCCGACTTACACAGGATGTAAAAATTCACCTTAAAGGTGACGTTAACGGTGACGGCAGAATTATGGTTACAGACTATAACGCGATTTTAAGACACGTTAAAAAGACAAAAAGTCTTGAGGGCTATGAGTTTGATTGTGCAGATGTTGACGGAAACGGCAGAATCATGGTAACGGACTATAACGCAGTTTTAAGACACGTTAAAAAGACAGCGACGCTCTGGTAAAAATTTTTATTAAAAAACAGACAACCCGTGGATTTTTGAACCGCCCCAAATTGTGCGGACAGTACAAAAGCCCCTCTATGGTAGGCAATATTAAATTTCAAGCAACATACTGACTTCGTTTTTCAAGCGGAGTCAGTTTTGTTTTTAGTTGTAATCGTTCATTGTTGTAAAAATGGATGTATTGACCTATGAGGAGGCGAGCCTCTTCATAGGTTCGCAACTTTATTCTGTAAATACACTCTGTTTTTAGTATTGAGAAAAAGTTTTCTGCCATTGCGTTGTCATAAGGGTTACCTTTTCTTGACATTGAAGGTGTAATGTTGTAAGATTGTGTTAGCTTAAAATACCCGTGTGAAGTGTATTGAAAGCCTTGGTCGCTGTGGAGCTGCAACTCTGCAGTGACCTTCTCTTTTTTCTTGGCAGCTCTAATTGTACTCAAAACAAGATTTATGTTTTGCTCTGTTCCTGTTTTGTAGGCAACAATACTGTTATCAAACAAATCTCTGATTATGGAAAGATAAAGATTTCCTTGCTGTGTCTTTATGTATGATATATCTGTTACCCACTTTTGATTAGGCCTGTCAGCATTAAATTTTCTGTCAAGCAGATTATCGTACTTGTGTAATACATTGCCATAATTGTGATACTTTTTTCTTCTGACTTCTGATAACAGATTGTATTTCTGCATAATTCTTAATATTGTTTTGGGATTACGGTGTATTCCTTGCCTATCAAGCCATATATGAACCCTTCGATAACCGTATGTTCTACCGCATTTTTTCTGACATTCTCTTATCTTTTCCGCCAACGGTAAATCCTTTTCAGGTATATCCATTCTTTTGACATAGTCATAGTAACCACTTCTTGACACATTAAAGAACCGGCACATTTCACTTATTGAATATTTATCTTTGTGATGATAGATAACCATAAACTTTACACTTGTTCTCACTTCCTTCCTGTAAGCGAGAGAAAATCCCGCATTAATTCGTTTTCCATTTCCAATCGTTTAATATGTCTTTCTTTTTTCGAAAGTTCGTATTGCATTTGAGATAATTTGCTTAATTGCTGAACCGATGGTGGCAATCCTGTTTCGTCTTTTCTCGGTCTGCCTTGTCTTTTGATCTGTATTCCCTCGGTTATTTTGCGTTGCTTTCGATTATATCGTTTGAAAAAATCATGCATTTTTTCATATGATAATCCATACCGCTCTCCTATTTCTCTTACTGTTAACCCTTTTTCTTTCAGTTCTAATAGCTCTTTTTCGTGCTGTTGTATGTATCCGTATTTTTGGGTCATAAAAATTCCCTCCTATGGCTTTTCTTAATTATACCATAGGAGGGGTCTTTTTTCATTGTCCGTTTTTACTGGACTTGTTCAGAACCGGTGGTTTTCTCTGCCCCTATAAGGGGCCATTGCTAGCTTAACCCCTGAAAGGGGTTCTGAAAGTTTAGCAACGCATTACTTTCTCGGGCAGCCACTCATGAGTGGCTGTTTATTTTTGCCTACTTATTCTCTTTACCCGTGAACGGGTCTGCATACTCTTTTATTGTCATTTGGTCTTTTTCATAATCTTCTTCTAATTGTGTCCGTATGTATTCGGCTATTACCCTTTTATTCTTTCCTACGGTATCTACATAATATCCTCTGCACCAGAAATTTCTCGACCCATACTTATACTTTAAGTTTGCATGCCTATCGAATATCATCAAACTACTTTTCCCCTTGAGATATCCCATGAATTGTGATATACTTATGTGCGGTGGGATACTTACAAGCATATG
>JAZSOT010000083.1:0-2882 GCA_045537065.1 Clostridia bacterium
GTATTTGTACTGAAAATAGTATATCATAATACCAAGCATAACAAAAGCGAATGTTTGTAATGTTTAAAATCACATTTTAGAATAGGTATTCTTTATGGATATGAATTTGCAAAAATATCTCTCGTTTGTAAGAACGGTGGAATACGGCAGTTTTACAACAGCGGCGGAGATACTAAATTACACACAATCGGGTATCAGCAGAATGATAGCCGATCTTGAAAAAGAGTGGGGTGTAACGCTCCTTGAACGAAGTAAGTACGGTGTAAAGCCTACGAGTGACGGTATGAAGTTGTTGCCATACGCTCAAAATCTTTGCGCTGATTTTGATAAACTAAAAATGCAGGTGGATGAACTGAACGGTTTGCAATTGGGACTTATCCGCATCGGTACATTTTCAAGCGTGGCTACTCATTGGCTGCCGAACATCATAAAAGAGTTTCAGAAGGACTACCCCAATATTGACTACGAGCTTCTACTCGGTGACTATACCGAGATTGAAGAATGGATACATACGGGCAGAGTAGATTGCGGTTTTTTGAGATTGCCGACACACCCCGATTTTGAAACCATCTTTTTAGAGAAAGATAAACTGATGGCGATCATCCCCGAAAACCATCCACTAAAGGACAGCGAAAAGTTTCCTGTAACTGCTCTTTGTAATGAGCCTTTTATGCTTCTTGAAAAGGGTGCAAAAGCGGAAATTTCCGAAATCTTTGAGCGTAATAATCTAACCCCTAATGTGAAATTTACCACTTGGGATGACTATGCAGTAATGTCTATGGTGGAAAGCGGTCTCGGTATTGCGATACTTCCCGAACTGATATTAAAGAGAGTGCCCTACAGGATTCTTGCAAAAGAACTTGACGTTCCGGCATATCGTAATATTGGACTTGCGTTGAGAGATAAGAAAATCGCCTCACTTGCGGTGAAACGGTTTATTGACTATTTGCAGTATAGATAAATCTTTAATTTTGGATATAAAGTCTTGAACCCGTGCAAGACTTTATGTTATGAGTGAAACCCCCGAGGTAGAGGGGAGGTTTCAAAACAATGGACAATGAAAGCCAGAACAAAACAGCAACGAGATACGAGAAGATTTTCCGGGACAGCATTGAACGTGGCACAAAAAGTGAAAAAGCCGAAAATCCCTGTAAATAAGGGATTTACGTCTATTGCAAACAAAAAAGTCACCTCGTAAAGAGATGACTTATTTGTATCAACGAATGTTGACTTTTATGGTCGGAGTGAAGAGAGTCGAACTCTCGATATTCTGGTCTCAAACGCACATTTTGTGGTAGTATTTAGCGCTAAATACTATATGAAGCAGAAGATTTAACACAAGATACTTTTCTTGCGTTTCAGATAAAAATAACAGTAGATGGGTTAAGAGATGCCCATATTATTGCGTGCTTATTAATACTGCAAGTAATTTAATCAAACATTAATTCAGAGAGCATAAAAGATTTATTATGGAAGAGCTCAATGAAATTCACCTTTCCGTAGAAGATATTCTTGAACGTATGGAAAAGGAAAACCCTGTCACACCAGAAGAGAAAGAAGACCAGAAACAACGAGTGTTAAGTATTCTCAATGAAAAAGAAAAGGAGTTATTCTATATTCACTTTCCAGAAACCAAATCGTTTTCCGCCTTCACGCGAGATAAAGCCTTTTTCTTCTAATGAAGATATAATTCTTTTAACAGTTCTATCTGATTTGCCAATTAAATCAGCAATTTGTTTTTGCGTAAGTTTATTATCAATTTTCAAAAGTTTCAAAACTTGTGATTCATCCAAAGTGACATCCAAAGTGACATTTTGGCACTTTGGAGTTTCTAAAGTGCAACTTATATGAAGATTTCTATTTTTTAATTCATTATTTTCACCTAGCAACAAGTTTCTCAAAAACAATTCGAGATATTCTGTTGTTTCGTGAATTCCTTTTTTGAGATTGGTGTAATTTGCACGTACTAATGCATTTCTGAAATACCAAGCATTTTCTGCAAAAATATCGTTAGTTACATCAAAACCTAAAGTGCGAAGATATTTTATAAAAAACACGGCAGTTGTTCTTGTGTTACCTTCACCAAATGCGTGAATCTGCCATAACCTTGAAACAAATACTGCTAAATGTTTTATTATTTCATCCATCGAAAGACCTTTATATGAAAATTCCTTTTCAACAGAAAAATCATAATCCAAAGTTGCCCTTAAATCTAATGCGCCGCCATACATAACAGTATCGCCATCAAGTACCCATTCATTTTTGGTTATGTTATAATCTCTTATTTCACCAGCGTGTTTATATAAACCTTTGAACAACTGAAAGTGAATTGAAATATATTGTGCAGGAGAGAATACAAAAGATTTTTCGGATAAAATCTGTGCAATGCGAACAGAAACTTTATCCGCCTCTTCCGTTCTGTCGTTTTGAGAATGAGATGTATTTTCCTTGTAATAACTGTGAATGAGAGAGTTTGCCTCTTCAAATGAAATGTCACCGTCAATATTCCTCTTTGCTGTTTCAATTAAATATTCACTTGTGTTAAGTCCATCAACAGCTTGAAGACCAATTGCTGTTTGCCAAGCATAGCCTTTTTCTTTTTTTTGTGGCTCTTTTTCTCGCAAATACTCTTCAAAAATATCGTTCACAGTATCACCTCGTTTCGTATCATTAATTATACCATATATCTTATAAAATATCAAATATTCATTACACCTGGAAATTTATACACTTAAACAAAGATAGAGTCGTTCGAGTCTCTTCTTATAGTTTTTTCATTACAAAAAAATACAAGGAACAACCAAAAGGTTATTCCTTGTATTTGGTCGGAGTGAAGAGACTCGAACTCCCGACATTCTCACTGCGTGCCTCTTGCGGTACCC
>JAZSOT010000011.1:0-18692 GCA_045537065.1 Clostridia bacterium
AATACCCAAGGTGGTGTTCTCGCATATCCATTATAACAGATATTTTGAATTCTGGCGAGTATGTTTTGTTTTTTCTTCCTGTTTTACCCATAAAAAATATGCACCTCCAAAAGTGTCTAACTTTTGGGGTGCATATCAATATTGAAGTGGTTTTTTTATTTTTACCTATATGTTAATTTGATATTATTTCTTTTGGCATAAAAAGTATAGAATTGCAAATAACTAAGAAAAAAGAAAGGATAGAAAACAATGAATTACGGAAAAAAAGATTATTCAGATTATGTTGATTCAAAATCACCGAGAAGCAATCTCTGGAAAAATTGTCTGTGGGCATTTGTCGTGGGAGGGCTTATTTGTGATATAGGTCAGCTTCTTTCGGATATATACGGAAAATGGATGGGACTAAGTGAAGAAATGACAAAAAGTGCAGTTTGTATAAGTCTTATATTTTTAGGAGCATTATTCACGGGACTTAATCTTTATCATAAGCTTGCAAAACATGCAGGAGCGGGGACTGTCGTTCCTATAACAGGCTTTGCCAATGCAATAGTCTCACCTGCTATAGAGTATAAAAGAGAAGGCTTTATATTAGGAGTTGCGGCAAAAATGTTCACTATTGCGGGTCCGGTTTTGGTTTATGGAATTTCGGCATCTGTTATAGCGGGCTTTATCTATTGGCTTTTTAGACTATAATTTGGGAAAGGTTGAGGATTATGAGTGAAAAAAAAGGAAAGCAAACAGTTTTATTTTCAAACAAGGTATATGTTTCAGGTCATGGAAATATTGCAGGTAAAAAGGAGGGAGAGGGGCCTCTTTCTTCTCACTATGATTATGTAATGAAAGATGCAGAATGGGGAGAAAAAAGCTGGGAAAAAACAGAGAGCAAAATGCAAAAATTCGCAGCAGAGCATGCAGTTTCAGATGCAGGATTGTCATTTTACGACCTTGATTACATCTTTGCAGGGGATCTTTTAAATCAATGTATTGCGGCAGGCTTTGCATTTCGGGAATCAGGAGTTCCCTTTTTTGGAATATATGGAGCCTGCTCCACAATGGCGGAAAGTCTGTCTCTTGCATCAATGATGATAGATTCGGGCTATGGAAAACACGCTCTTGCGGTAACATCAAGTCATTTTTGCACTGCAGAAAGACAGTACAGAACTCCCCTTGAATATGGAGGACAGCGAACACCAACCGCTCAGTGGACGGTAACGGGTTCAGGGGCAGTAGTTTTGTCAGGTGATATTAAAAGTGATATATGTGTAAAAGCAGTAACAACGGGCAAAATTGTTGATATGGGGATAAAGGACCCCAATAATATGGGAGCTGCAATGGTTCCTGCGGCAGTTTCAACAATTAAGGCTCATTTTTCGGATACGGGACTCAGCCCATCATTCTATGACCTTATAATAACAGGAGATCTTGGAGTTCTCGGTAAAAAGCTTCTTCTTGATATGCTTATGGATGAGGGGTTTGATATAAGAGAGAATTATAATGACTGCGGATGTATAATATTTGATACAAAAAGGCAGGATGTTCATTCAGGCGGTTCAGGGTGCGGATGCGGAGCGGTAACCTTGACAGGATATGTAATGGACAAGCTTCACAAAAAAGAAATTAAAAATGTTCTTTTTGTTGCGACTGGGGCACTTCTTAGTCCAACATCAACACTTCAGGGAGAGTCTATTCCCTGTATTGCACATGCAGTATCATTAACAGTAGAAGAGGAGATAGAATAATGGATTATATAAATGCATTCTGGGTTGGTGGACTTATTTGTGTTATTGCTCAGATTTTAATAGATAAAACCAAGCTCACGCCTGGAAGAATACTCGTTTTGTTTGTCGTTTCAGGAGTGGTTTTAGGTGCTCTTGGAATATATAAACCCATAATGGAATATGCGGGAGCAGGGGCAAGTGTTCCTATTGTTGGCTTTGGAAACTCACTTTTTGAGGGTGTGAAAAAAGCGGTTGACGAAAAAGGCTTTATAGGAATTTTCACGGGGGGCGTATCCCAGACAGCAGGGGGAATTTGTGCGGCAGTTTTCTTTGGACTTTTAATGGCTGCCATTTTTAACCCAAAGCAGAAATAGATTACCATATAGGGATAAATTTGTATAAAACTATTGACCTTTTGACCAATTTGATGTATATTATAAGTAGTATGTTTGCTTTATTTGCAAGAAGAAAGGAGAAATATTATGGGCTCTGAAGTTGTATCAAATAAAGGCAGTGTAAGAATTTCAAACACAGTTATAGCAAAGATTGCAGGATATGTTGCAACACAGTGCTATGGCGTTGTTGCTATGGTTAATAAAAGCGGCAAGGATGGAATTTTGAAAATTTTAAAGCTTGAAAATATGGATAAAGGAATAAAGGTTAAGGTTGTTGAAAACATTGTTGACCTTACTTTATATATAGTCGCTGAATACGGGGTTAATATTGTGAGTATATCAGAAACAATACAAAATAATGTTAAGTATCAGCTTGAAAAAATAACAGGACTTAAAGTAAATAGTGTTAAGGTTGCTGTTGAGAGTATTCGTGTTGAATAATGGGAGAAATTATGAATAATATAGATAGCTTAATGTTAAAGAGAATGATTGTTTCGGCTGCAAACAATCTTCAGAATAATCGCGGGCTTATTAATGATTATAATGTTTTCCCTGTTCCGGATGGTGACACAGGAACCAATATGAGCCTGACATTCACAGGAGCATCATCATCTATAAGGGATATTGAAACAGATAGTTGCGGTGAGATTTTTTCAAAGCTTGCATCAGCAGCACTTAGAAATGCAAGAGGAAACTCGGGGGTTATTTTATCCCAGATTTTAAGAGGTCTTGCAAAGGGAACAGATAAAAAGGCTGTTCTTGGAATTGCCGAAATAACAGAAGCTGCAAAATGCGGAAGAGATGTTGCATACCGTGCAGTTATGAAGCCCACAGAGGGAACTATTCTCACAGTTGTGAGAGAGGTTGCTGAATTTGCAGAGAAAAATTATAAAGACTATGATGATGTCTTGGTATATTTAAAAGACCTTTTAAAGGAAGCTCAGAGAAGTCTTGAGTCAACAAAGGAAATTCTTCCTGTCCTAAAGCAGGCAGGTGTTGTTGATGCAGGGGGAAAAGGTGTTGTAACACTCCTTGAGGGTGCAGTTTATGTGCTTGAAGAAGGTCACGAAATTGAACTTACAGACGGCGAGGTAAAGCACGAAGAAAAGCAGACGGAAAAAACTGTTTCGGATGTTGATATAAAATATCTGTACTGCACAGAATTTATAATCAATAAGAAAAAAGACAGACAGGCAAAGCAGTTCACCTCTGCAATTAATGATAAAGGCGATTGTATGCTTGTTATTGAGGATGAGGATATTGTTAAGGTGCATATCCACACAAATCATCCGGGATTTGTTATAGAGCAGGCAATTAAGCTTGGAGAACTGACAAATCTTAAAATAGATAATATGAAGTTCCAGCACAGTGAAAATTCATATGAGGAAAAAGAAACTGAAACTCAGGAAGATGAAAAGGAATATGGTTTTGTTGCAGTTTCTGCAGGAGAAGGTCTTTCTGAAATCTTTAAATCAATGAATGTTGACAGAGTTGTTGAGGGCGGACAGACAATGAATCCAAGCACCCAGGATCTTTTAGATGCAGTTAATAAAATAAACAGTAAAAATGTGTTTATTTTCCCGAATAACAAGAATATTATAATGGCGGCACAGCAGGTTAATGAACTGACAGATAAAAATGTTCTGGTTGTTCCAACAAGAAATGTTCCTCAGGGAATTTCTGCCCTTATTGCATTTAACGGGGAGGCTTCTGCGGAAGAAAATCTGGAGGCTATGAAAGACGCGGCGGGATGTGTGAGCTGCGGACAACTTACTTATGCTGCAAGAGACACAGTTTTGGACGGAACCCAAATCAAAGAAGGGGATGTTATGGGCATCACCGAAAAAGGGATTGAGGTTGTTGGCAACGATATAGGGAATGCTTGTCTTGAACTTGTGAGATGTCTTGTTACTGATGATTCCGGAATAGTTACGCTTTATTATGGCGAGGGAGTATCAAAAGAAGATGCGGAGTCAATAAAAGAAGTGCTTGAAGATGAGTTCTTTGAACTTGACATAGAACTTCATTACGGCGGTCAGCCAGTGTATTATTATATTGTATCAATTGAGTAAAAAATAATAAAAACAGGAACGACATTTTTGTCGTTCCGTTTTTTGAATTGAGGTGATTAGGTGAAGCTTTCTGACAGTGTTCAGTATATAAAAGGAATAGGAGAAAAAAAGGCACAGCTTTTTTCAAGGCTTGGTATATCCACTGTTTATGATTTGCTTTATCATCTGCCGAGAGATATAGAAGACAGAACGGTTATAAAAAACATATCCGATTTGTTTGAAAGAGAAACTGTCTGCGTAAAGGCAAGAATGGTGCAGGGAGTAAGAAGCTTTAAGGGCGGCGGTGGAGTCAGAATAACCCAGACTGCATTCAGCGATGGAACAGGTATGCTAAAAGTTACTTGGTTTAATTCCCCGTATATATCAAAGAGCCTGAAAATAGGAGAAGAATATATATTATTCGGAACAATAGGAGTGCGGGGTAATTATTTTGAAATGGTAAACCCCGTGTTTGAAACTGAGAATAAAAATGGGGGGAAAACGGGTAAAATTTTTCCCGTGTATCCTTTAACGGCAGGACTCTCCCAGAACACGATAAGGGATGCTGTAAAAACTGCCCTTAACGCCTTAAGCGAAATTCCAGAAGATATAATTCCCAAAAAGGTACTTAAAGAAAAAGGCTTTATGGAAACTAAGGATGCACTTTTGTCTATTCATTTTCCAAAGGATCAGGAAAGCTTCTATGCAGCAAGGGAAAGACTTTCGTTTGAAGAAATGCTTGTTATGCAAACGGGAATAATCAGAACAAAGGATGCAAGACGGGATTATAAATCGGTTAAAATAGAAGATGTAAAATGTATAAAAACCTTTGCAGAATCCTTGCCCTTTGAACTCACAGGGGCACAGAAAAGATGCATAAACGAAATAAGCTCGGATTTAAAGAAATCACAGCCTATGAACAGACTTGTTCAGGGGGATGTTGGCTCAGGTAAAACAATGGTTGCGGCGGCGGCGATTTATGCAGTTGCAAATTCAGGCTATCAGTCAGCCTTAATGGCACCAACGGAAATTCTTGCAAAACAGCATTACAAAGCTTTTAAAAAGGTCTTTGATAAGTTTGGAATAGAAATAGCTTTGCTTCTTGGCGGTCAGGGGGTAAAGGAAAGACGGGAAGAGCTTAAAAAAATAAAAGACGGGAGTGCAAAGGTTATTATCGGTACCCATGCACTTATAAGCGAGAATGTTGAGTTTAACTCTCTTGTCCTTGCTATAACAGATGAACAGCATCGGTTTGGCGTTAAGCAAAGAGCGTTTTTGAATGAAAAAGGAGAAAATGTTCATACTCTTGTTATGACGGCAACTCCCATTCCAAGAACTCTCTCTCTTATTTTGTATGGAGATTTGGATATATCGGTAATTGATGAGCTTCCGCCTGGAAGAAAGCCTGTTGAAACCTTTGGTGTAACAGAAAAATATAGAAAAAGGGTTTATGAGTTTGTCCGTAAGAATGTTAAGGAAGGCAGACAAGCCTATATGATTTGTCCCTTGGTGGAAGAATCTGAAGCCTTGAATGCAAAATCAGCAATGGAATATGCGGATAAATTAAGAAGAGAGGTTTTTCCTGAACTTAAAATAGGAGTTCTTCACGGAAGACTCAAGCCAAAGGAAAAAGATGCGATAATGGAAGCCTTTTCAGGCGGAATGATAGATATTCTTGTGTCAACAACTGTTGTTGAGGTTGGGGTTGATGTTCCAAATGCAACGGTTATGGTTATCGAAAATTCGGAGCGGTTTGGACTTTCTCAGCTTCATCAGCTTCGGGGAAGAATAGGAAGAGGTATCCACAGTTCATATTGCGTTTTGTTTAATTCATCAGAGGGAGAGGTCGCAAAGGAAAGAGTCCGTGTTATGTGTGAAACAACTGACGGATTCAAGATTTCGGAGTATGACCTAAAGCTGAGAGGTCCGGGTGAAGTGTTTGGCGTTAGGCAGCATGGACTTCCTGAACTTAAAATATCAAATATCTATACGGATATGGATATTTTAAAGGATGCTCAGGAAACTGCGGTTAAAATTTTGAGGGAAGACAGAGATTTAAGCTCGGAGGAAAATCAGGGGCTTAAAAATGCAGTTATAAGAAAATTTGAATCAGCAGGCGGAATAGGAATACTTAATTAATTTGTGAACATATTGTTAAAAACCCGCCCTGTTAATTGACATTGAGTTTCTGTAGTGTTAAAATTTAGATAGACTTTAAATGAGGAGGAAGCACTATGATTAAGCAGCTTTTAAGAAGCGTGAGAGAATATAAAAAAGCGTCTTTTCTTGCACCTTTTTTTGTTTCTCTTGAAGTTATAATGGAAGTTATAATTCCGCTTGTTATGGCTTTTATGATAGATTATGGAGTAAATAAGGGTGATATGCCTGTTATAACAAAATATGGACTTATATTGGTGGGACTCACCTTTTTGTCTTTAGCGTTCGGGGTGCTTTCGGGTAATTATGCGGCAAAGGCATCAACAGGGTTTGCAAAGAATTTGAGAAAGGATGTTTTTTACCGTCTGCAGAATTTTTCTTTCCATAATATTGATAAGTTTTCAACATCAAGTCTTGTTACAAGAATGACAACCGACATAACAAATTTGCAGAATGCATATCAAATGATAGTTAGAGTTGCTGTAAGAGCTCCTATGATGCTGATTTTTTCACTTATTATGACTATAGGTATTTCAAGAAAGCTTTCTGTTATATTTTTAGTAATGCTTCCTATTTTAGGAGGAGGACTTTTTCTTATTTCATCAAAAGCCCACCCTATATTTGAAAAGGTGTTTAAAACCTATGATAAGCTGAATCTTGTAGTTCAGGAAAACTTAAAAGGTATAAGAGTTGTTAAGGCTTTTGTAACTGAAAAAAATGAAAAGGAAAAATTTTATTCAGTCTCCGAGAGTATATATCAGAAATTTTCAAAAGCTGAGAGAATACTTGCGTTTAATGGACCGCTGATGCATTTTTGTGTGTATGCATCAATTCTTTTAATTTCGTGGTTTTCTGCTCATTTTATAGTAAAAGGGGATATGACAACGGGTGAGCTAATCAGTATGACAACCTACACTATGCAGATTTTAATGAGTCTTATGATGCTTTCTATGATACTTGTAATGATAGTTATTTCAAAAGCATCTGCCCAGAGAGTTTGTGAAGTTTTAAGCGAAGAGCCTACAATTAAAAACCCTGTATCACCTGTAGAAAATGTAAAGGATGGAAGTATTGAATTTAAAAATGTCAGCTTTGGATACAGCAGAAATAAAATCTGTCTTAAAAATATTAATTTAAAAATAAATTCAGGTGAAACTGTTGGAATTATTGGTGGAACGGGTAGTGCTAAATCAACAATTGTTCAGCTTATACCAAGACTTTACGATGTAACAGAGGGTGAACTTTTAGTCGGGGGAGAAAATGTTAAAAATTATAATATAACGGCACTTCGAAACGATGTTTCGATGGTACTCCAGAAGAATGTTCTTTTTTCAGGAACAATAAAAGAGAATTTAAGATGGGGCAATAAAGATGCGACTGATGAAGAACTTGTATGGGCTTGCAAAATTGCCTGTGCGGATTCTTTTATCCAAAGTTTTCCCGATAAATATGACACATATATTGAGCAAGGCGGAACAAATGTGTCAGGCGGGCAGAAACAAAGACTTTGTATTGCAAGAGCTTTGCTTAAAAATCCCAAAATTCTTATTCTTGATGACTCAACAAGTGCAGTTGATACAAGAACAGATGCAGAAATAAGAAGAGCATTCAGGGAAGATATTCCATCTATGACAAAGATTATTATTGCCCAGAGAATTGCATCTGTACAGGATGCGGATAAGATTATCGTTATGGATAATGGTGAAATAGATGCAGTGGGAACACACGATGAACTTCTTTCAAGTAATGAAATATATAAAGAGGTTTATTATTCTCAGGTAAAGGAGGCGTAAGTAGTTGAGGGGAAGAAGAAATTTCGGAACAATGAAACCAAAAGACCAGAAAGCTACCATCAGAAGACTTATGCCTTATCTGACGAGAAAGTATAAATACCATTTGCTTTTTGTGGTGCTTTGCATATTTTTAAGCGCCTTTGCAGGGGTTCGGGGTTCACTTTTTTTAAGAACGGTGATAGATGATTATATAGTGCCTCTTACACAAAGCTCAAATCCGGTTTATACAGGTCTTTTATATGCAATATTCCAGATGGCATTAATATATTTTGTGGGAGTTGTTTCAACCTTTTTTCATAATCGTATTATGGTAACGGTTGCACAGGGCGTGCTTAAGGATGTGAGGGATGAAATGTTTTCTCATATGCAGACTCTTCCCATAAAGTATTTCGACACTCATACCCACGGTGAGGTTATGAGTTATTATACAAATGATACTGATGCACTAAGACAGATGCTCACACAGAGTCTTCCAAATGTTTTATCGTCTTTGATAACTATAATTTTTACGTTTTTTGCAATGATAACAACAAGTGTTTATCTCACTTTGCTTGTACTTGTGTGCCTTTTTGTTATTTTAAATGTTTCAAAAAAGATAACGGGAAAGTGCGGAAAATATTTTGCAAATCAGCAAAAAGCGTTAGCATCTGTTAATGGCTTTGTTGAAGAGATGACAAACGGGCAAAAGGTTGTTAAGGTTTTTTGTTATGAAGATGAGTCAAAGGAGAAATTTGATAAGCTTAACGAGCAGCTTGCAAATGATGCATATTGTGCAAATAAGTTTGCCAATATTCTGATGCCTGTTGTTGCAAATCTCGGCCATTTTCAATATGTTCTTGTTGCCATAACAGGTGGAATGCTTGCAATCTCAGGGATAGGCGGATTTAGTATAGGTGCTATTGCGAGCTTTCTTCAATTAAGTAAAAGTTTTTCAAATCCAATAGGTCAGGTGTCTCAGCAAGTTAATTCGATTGTTATGGCTCTTGCAGCGGCAGAGAGAATTTTTGAGCTTCTTGATGAAAAGCCTGAACCTGATAATGGGTATGTAACCTTGGTTAATGCCGAAGTAAAGGATGGCGAAATCAGGGAGGCTAAAGAAAAAACAGGAATGTGGGCGTGGAAGCATCCTCACGGTGACGGAACGACAACTTATACAAGGCTCAACGGAGAAGTTGAATTTTTTGATGTTGATTTCGGATATAATCCTGAAAAGATAGTTCTTCATAATGTTTCGCTCCATGCATATCCGGGCAAAAAGGTTGCCTTTGTTGGAGCAACGGGAGCGGGGAAAACCACTATCACAAATCTTATCAACAGATTTTATGATATTGCAGACGGAAAGATAAGATATGACGGAATTAATATAAACAAAATAAAGAAAAGCGACCTTAGGAAGTCGCTTGGTATAGTTCTTCAGGACACAAATCTTTTTACAGGTACAGTAAAGGATAATATAAGGTATGGAAACTTAAATGCTAGCGATGAGGAGATTATAAACGCCGCAAAACTCGCGAATGCACATAATTTTATTATGATGCTGCCGGATGGTTATGAAACAATGATATCAGGTGACGGAGAGGGACTTTCTCAGGGACAAAGACAGCTAATTTCAATTGCAAGAGCGGCAGTTTGCGACCCGCCTGTTATGATACTTGACGAAGCCACATCCAGTATAGACACAAGAACGGAATCTATAGTTCAAAGGGGAATGGATTCGCTGATGAAAGGCAGAACAGTTTTTGTAATCGCACACAGACTTTCAACTGTTAAAAATTCAGACGAAATAATGGTTCTGGAAAATGGAAGAATTATTGAACGTGGAAATCATAAAACGCTTATAGAGGAAAAAGGAAAATATTATAAGCTTTATACAGGTGCTTTTGAACTTGAATAAATAAGGCAAAGCTTGTTTAAGATATACTTAAAGGGTATATTAAACAAGCTTTTTTTTATATAATAGGAAATCATGATTTCCTATTATATAAAAAACAAAATTAATAAATGGTCCGTGCGAGATTTTTCGTCGTAAGCGACGAAAACGCACATGGACAACCGAAAGCATAATTCTTCTTTGCCACCTAGAGGGTGTGCGCCGAAGATGCTTTCTTGTTTGGGGTGAAAAAAGTGAAATCTGATAAAGAGGAAATGCTGATAGCTAAGGCACAAAGTGGTGACAAAGAAGCATTTGAAAAGCTTCTTGAAAAATATAAAAATATGATTTTGAGTATGGCATATTATATTTCGCAGAATGAATATGATGCACTTGATATGGCGCAGGAAGTGTATGTTAAGCTTTATAAAAATGTATATAAATTTGAGGGAAAATCAAAATTTTCCACCTGGGTTTATAGCGTTGCAAGAAACACTTGTATTGATGAATATAAAAGGATAAAACGAAATAAAACAAACTCTTATGAAACTGATGAAAAAGATATGTCGGTTGATACAGACGGTCCTGAGGAGATAATCTTAAAAAAAGAGCTTTCGGATTTTGTAAGATTATTGCTTTCGGAGCTTCCCCCAATATATAATAAAATTCTGGTTTTAAGATATATAGAAGGTCTTAGCTACAGAGAAATTGCTAAAAGACTTGAGTGCTCGGAGGGTACTGTTAAATCAAGACTTTTCCGTGGCAAAAAAATGATGAAAAAAATTATTGATGAAAGATTCGGTAATATATAATGAAAAATGTCATTTTTTTAAAAAACTATTGACAATATGTAAAAATAGGTATATAATAGTTGAAAATTTAATATTTGAGCTAAGTGAAGTGAACAGGAGAAAGGCGATATGCCTTGCCGAAGGAGTAATGCTCTCAGGCGCAAATAGCAGTGACTGTTCACAGATAGCACTCCGGAGAAGTCCGATTTTTAAAAGAAATCAAAAGGGTGCCGAAGGTGTAAAACTCTAGAAGGGTTAATCTCTCAGGCAAAAGGACGGAGAAAAAGTTTTAGACGGCTTTTTTGTGCGGAGTTTTTGTGTTGCAAAAACTCCGTTTTTTACTTAGCACAAAAGAGGAGGAAAATTATGACAAATTTTTTTGAGGCGTTAACAAACATTAATAATGATGTTAACAGTTTTGTGTGGGGAAAAGGTTTATATCTGCTCCTTGCAACAGGTTTTATTATGACTGTTATCACAGGTGTTTTCCAGATAACTCATATAAAACACTGGTTTGCTGAAACTATCGGAAAGATTTTTAACAAAGATGTTTCAGGTCATGTAAAAGGAAAATCAATATCACAGTTTCAGGCTCTTTGTACAGCTCTTGCTGCAACAATAGGTGTTGGTAATATTGCAGGTGTTGCAGCGGCAATTGTGGGAGGCGGTCCCGGCGCGGTTTTCTGGATGTGGATTGCAGCATTTCTTGGAATGATGACAAATTATTCTCAAAACGTTCTCGGTATCTATTACAGAAGAAAAAATGCTGACGGCGAATGGTCCGGCGGTGCTATGTATTACCTAAGAGATGGTCTTGGAAAGATGAAAGGCTGCAAATGGATAGGAAAAATACTTGCAGTTCTATTTTCAGTTTTCTGTATATTAGCATCATTTGGTATCGGTGCTATGGGGCAGATTAACAAGATTGTTGTTAATGTTGTTGAAGCGTTTAAAATTCCATCTCTTGAGGCAATTCCTTTCGGTGATGTAACAATGTATCATCTTGTTATAGGTATAGTGCTCGTTGTTATTGCAGCACTTATTATTCTGGGCGGACTTAAGAGAATTGCAAACTTTGCCGAAAAGGTTGTTCCTTTTATGGTTGTGTTATTTGTTTTTGGAAGCTTTATAATTATTGGTATTAATTATGCTGTTGTTGGTGCGGCGTTTGCGTCAATATTTAAATATGCATTCACGGGTCCTGCTGTATGGGGCGGTGTTGCGGGTATTGCAGTTAAGGAAATTGTAACTCTCGGTTGTAAGAGAGGCGTGTTCTCAAATGAGGCAGGTCTTGGTTCGTCAGTTATGGTACATTCAAATTCAAATGTCGTTGAACCTGTTCGTCAGGGTCTTTGGGGAATATTTGAAGTATTTGCCGACACAATGGTAGTCTGCACAATGACAGCCCTTGTTGTTCTAACATCAGGTGTTATTAACCTTGATACAGGTGCGTTGATTCAGGGTGCAACAGATGCAAACCTTGTTGCAAAAGCATTTGCTATTTTGTTTGGTGTATGGGGTGAAAGATTTATTGCTATTGCAATATTATTGTTTGCATTCACAACTGTTCTTGGTTGGGACCACTATGGAACAAAGGCTTGGGAATATCTTTTTGGTACAAAGTCAACAAAGGTGTATAAGGTAATCCACCTTGTAATGATTTTTATGGGTGCATTATTAACATCTTCACTTGCTTGGGATATTTCAGACACATTCAATGGACTTATGATGGTTCCAAACCTTATTGGTGTTCTTGCTCTTTCAGGACTTGTTGTTAAAATAACAAAAAACTATATAGACAGAAACTTAAAACATAAGGATATCAAACCGATGCTTTCAGCTTTTGAAGATGTTCAGGAAGAACAAGAAAAATTATTGTAAAATCAAAAAGCAATTTCCTTCGGGAAGTTGCTTTTTTTCTTTGCTTGTGTTATAATGAAGTTAAATTTGGGGATGTATGATGATGAAAAAAGTTTACAGAATAGGAGACACAATATGAAAAAAATTAAAATGGTTATAATACTGGGTGTCATTTTAATATGCATTGTCTTTACTAAAGGTGTTGTATTTGCAAAATGTGGAGATGTTATAGGTGAAATTTATTCTACAGATATTATAGCAAAAATAGATGGGCTAAAAGCACCGTCTTATAATATTGGGGGAAAAACTGCAATTATAATTGAAGAACTTGCAGATAAAAGTTCAAGCCTCACTTATGCAATAAACTATAAATATGATGATAAAGAACGTCGTCTTGATGTTACAATGAGCTCTTCAAAAGGATTTTATGGAGAACAATATGATGAGATAAAAAGAGGCAGAGTG
Source organism: Clostridia bacterium (assembly GCA_045537065.1). GTDB lineage: Bacteria > Bacillota > Clostridia > Monoglobales > Monoglobaceae > RGIG8709. The sequence continues at coordinate 13,101 of JAZSOT010000011.1, forward strand.
GGTAAAATAGCAGGGAATGTTTATGAGACGGATATAAAAGTTTATTTTAATGGTTATGAAATTGAGGGTATGAATATAGGTGGGAGAACCGCTGTTGCAATTGAAGATTTAGGGCTTGTTAATGGAATAAATGAGGAGTTTGGTTATTCAAAATATCGTTGCAGAGCGACGTGGAATCCTGATGAAAGGGTTATTGCACTTGATTTTATAGATGAAAGTTGTTATTTTTCGGTGTTTGATTATGGAAATTCCTTAAAATATAAGATAAATGACAATATAATAACCGCAGAATTTGATAGAATGGCAAATTATCATTCGGAAATTGCAGAAAGTAATTTTTCAGAAGAATTTAAAAATGATGCAAATGTTTTAAAGCCCCTTTATTTTGATAATGGTGAAGAAAAAACAGAAGTGGGCTTTATGTATCTAAAAGAAGATACGGTAGAAAATTCATTATGTGAAGAATTATATATAACACAACCTGATTTGCTAAAGGAAATTACAGAAAATATACATGCCGGAAAAACACCATCTGTAGAGGACGCTTTTAAATTTCTTGACGACAAAGTAAATTATAAAATTCTAGACAAGCTTGAAACAGAAGATTTTTATGTGATTATTGTTGAAGATTTAATTTGTGACGAAAATTGGAATGACATTGCATATGTTCTTGTTAATAAAGCGGGCGGATTTGGAAAAGTTTATAGCGGTTCGACATTTTATAAGGAAAGAACTGTTGAAAAAACGGGAGAAAATATTATTGAGATTGGTGAAGGGCCTACGGCAGATCCACATGGTAAACCGGTTATGATGTATAGTGAGCTAAATCTCAATAATTATTTTGTAAAATAACGCAGATTTAATAGATGAATAATCAATAGCTCGTCTATGATATAAAAATAAAGTCTATGAGAAATATACTTTTTTGAGGTATTAAAATGATAAGCCATCCATTTCCACCTTTATATAATAAAGACTCGAAGATATTGATTTTGGGTAGTTTTCCGTCAGTAAAATCACGTGAGCAAATGTTTTTTTACGGGCATCCGCAAAATCGCTTTTGGATGGTGGTTTCCTCTGTGTTTGAATGTGATGTTCCTGAGACTATTGAAGAAAAAAAGCAGTTTTTGTATAAAAACGGCATTGCACTTTGGGACGTTATTGCTTCGTGCGAGATAACTGGAAGCTCTGATAGCTCTATTAGAAATGTAAGAGTAAATGACCTTTCGGAAATTTTAAAAGAAACGAATATCAGACAGATTTTTGTTAACGGACGAACAGCAGAAAAATATTTTAAAAAGTATGTAAAAGCTCAAATTAAAAGAGATGCGATATGTTTGCCGTCCACATCTCCTGTAAATGCTACTTGGACTGTAAAACGGCTTATTGAAAAATGGGAAGTGATTAAAAGCATTTAGAAAAAGATAATAGGACTTTTTGTTATCTTTCTTCTGTCATAAAAAGTTACTTAATCGGTTTATGTCCTATATTAAATAAGAAAAGGAGCTAATATGAAAAATAATACAAAGAAAGCGATTTTGATGGTTGCTTTAGTGTCGGTGTTCTGCGTGATTATGGCAATAATTGACGGAATACTTAAAGCAAATTATTTTACTAAATCAGTTTTAAAGCTTGTGCTGTTTTTAATATTACCTTTTATATATTCGTTTTTTGATAAAGACATCAAAATAAAAGAAAATTTTATCCCCGAAAAGAAAGGGATGAAATCAGCTGTTTTTTTATGCGGACTTGTTTATATAGTTATTCTGGGCGGATATATGTTACTTAAGGATGTTTTTGATTTTTCAGCCATCACAGGAGCATTATCAGATAATATCGGTGTTACGGGAAAGAATTTTGTATTTGTATCCATATATATATCTTTTGTAAATTCTTTTTTGGAGGAATTTTTCTTTAGGGGCTTTGCCTTTTTAACGCTCAAAAGAATAACAGGTAGAAAGTTTGCCTATTTGTTTAGTTCCTTAGTTTTTGCAATCTATCATATTGCGATGATGATTGGGTGGTTCAGTTTTGATATGTTTATAATTGTTATGGCAGGACTTTTTGCAGGCGGTCTTATATTTAATTACCTTAACGAAAAAAGTGAATGTATTTATCCGTCATGGTTTGTACATATGTTCGCGAATTTTGCGATAAATACAGTGGGTTTTATACTTTTTGGAATAATATAAATTACAGTACATAGGAAAGATTAAAGGCTATGAAGAGAACAAAAATTTTAACCGAGTGTGCTGCATTTGTTGCACTAACGGTTTTATGTAGTTTTATAAAAATATTTGAGATGCCTCAGGGAGGCTCAATTTCGCTGACAATGATTCCACTTTTTATTATATCATATAGACGTGGTGCTATGGCAGGAATATTGACAGGCTCAATATATGGATTGATTTCCTTGATGTTTTCGGGAATAATATATCATCCTGCATCCATATTTCTTGACTATATATTGGCGTTTGGTCTTATAGGGGTTTCAGGGTTTTTCAGGAAAAACGTATTTGGAATTATAATGGGAACATTTACAGGTGTTGTGTTTCGTTTTGTATGTTCACTTTTAAGCGGAGTATTTATTTTTGCAAATTTTGCTCCTCAAGGACAAAACCCGTGGACATATTCATTTATTTATCAATGTACCTATTTGTTACCCGAATTTATAATTTGTATCTTTGTTATGCTTTTTATTGTTTTAAAAGCAGAGAAAATATTAAAAATAAAATAAAAAAGGAGTTTTTTGTATGTCTAATATCTGGCACGACATTTCACCAAAGAGAATACAGGCGGAGGATTTTATCTGTGTTGTTGAAATTTCAAAAGGAAGTAAGAAAAAGTATGAGCTTGATAAAGAGACAGGGTATCTGATGCTTGACAGAATTTTGCACACATCAACTCATTACCCTGCAAACTATGGCTTTATTCCAAGAACCTACGGGGACGATAATGACCCCCTTGATGTTCTTCTTTTGTGTTCTGAACAAATCGAACCGATGACTTTGGTCAGAGCATATCCTATTGGTGTTATATCTATGATAGATAATAATCATAACGATGAGAAAATAATTGCCATTCCGTTCAGCGACCCTAATTATAATGTCTATAAAGATATTGGTGAATTACCTAAACATATTTTTGATGAAATGAGACACTTTTTTACGGTTTATAAAAATCTTGAAAATAAGGAAACCGCTGTAAACGAAGTGAGCAACAAGGGAACAGCTGTTAATATAATTAAAAATGCAATAGATAGCTATATAGAAAAATTCTGTAAATAAAAGGCGGAGAGATACTATGACAAAAAAGATTGTGTATTCGGCTTTGTTTTTAGCAACGGGAATTGTATTGCCTTTGTTAACAGGACAAATAAAAGAAATCGGAGACAGTCTTCTCCCTATGCATCTTGTTGTCCTTTTGTGCGGATATGTATGCGGGTTTAAATACGGATTTATAGTGGGACTTATTCTTCCGTTTATAAGGTCATTAATATTTGAAATGCCTCCAATATATCCAAATGCAGTATGGATGTCGGCAGAACTTGCGGTTTACGGATTTATGTCAGGGTTTTTATATAATAAATTTTTCAGAAAACAAATCTGGTGGCTATATCTTGGTTTAATTATCTCAATGATATCAGGCAGGGTTGTTTGGGGAATTGCGAAAACAATTTTACTTGGACTTGCGGGAAAGAAATTCACATTTTATGCGTTTTTGACAGGCGGTTTTATAGATGCAATTCCCGGAATAATTATTCAATTGATATTTATTCCGATTTTCGTAACTTATTTAAATAAAAAGGAGCTTTCAGAATGAAAAAGATATTGTTCCCTTATGGAAAAGAAAAGTTAGAATATGAGTTTGATGAAAAGGAACTTGCTGGGGTTTTAACATCATAAATTGAGGAATATGTTCCGGAATATGACCAAGCAACACTTATTAAGAATGCCATAGAAAATCCGGTTAATTCTAAGAGATTATGCGATCTTGCAAGAGATAAAAAGAATGTTGTTATCATTGCAAGTGACCACACAAGACCTGTTCCCAGCAAATTTATTATTTCTCCAATGCTTGAGGAAGTAAGAAAATATAACCCCGAGGTAAGTATCACTATATTAATTGCCACAGGCTGTCACAGAGGAACAACGAAAGAGGAATTGATTGCAAAATTCGGTGAAGAAATTGTTAATAATGAAAATATCTATATTCACGACTGTGATGAGGAAGAAAAGCTTGTAAATATGGGAAAGCTTCCGTCCGGTGGAAATTGTTTTATAAATTCAATTGCTGTATGTGCAGATTTACTTTTAGCGGAAGGTTTTATTGAACCGCATCTTTTCGCAGGATTTTCAGGTGGCAGAAAAAGTGTTCTGCCGGGAGTGGCAGGCAGAGAAACTGTTCTTGCAAACCATTGTTCGGAATTTATTGCAAATGAAAATTCAAGAACAGGCATACTCAAAGATAATCCTATACATAAAGATATGCTCTGGGCAGCTAAACAAGCAAAGCTTACATATATTGTTAATGTTGTTTTAAATGCAGAAAAAGAAATTATTTATGCAGTTGCAGGCGAACTTGAGGCAGCACATAAAAAAGGAACTGATTTTTTGTATGACCTGTGCGGTGCAAAAGCAATAGATGCTGATATTGCCATCACAACAAACGGAGGTTATCCTCTTGACCAGAATGTGTATCAGGCGATTAAGGGAATGACAGCCGCAGAAGCAACCGTCAAGGAGGGCGGGGTTATAATTATGATTGCATCATCTGATGATGGAACAGGAGGAGACCATCTGTATCATCAATTAGCCGATGAGCCTGATCTTAAAAAAACTATGGACTTGTTTATGAAGAGAAACAGAGAAGAAACTGCCACAGATCAGTGGATGGCTCAAATACTTGTAAGAATTCTTATGAAGGCAACAGTTGTTTATGTTTCAAAACAGCCTGATAAATTAATAGAGGATTTTCATATGATTCCGGCACATTCTATTGATGAGGCTGTAATAAAAGCAAAAGAGTTGCTGAATAATAAAGACGACCCCAAAATTGTTGCTATCCCTGACGGCATATCTGTTATGGTTACAAAATAATTTTAATTTAGGAGAGGCATTATGAAAATTGTTATTGCTATAGATTCTTTTAAAGGAAGTCTTTCATCCCGTATGTCAGGACTTGCGGCGGCAGACGGGATAAAAAAGGTTTTTCCCCATGCAGAGATTGTTATAAGACCTGTTGCTGACGGTGGAGAGGGAACGGTTGAAGCCTTGACGGAAGGGCTTAGCGGTAAAATGCAAACTGTTTCAGTAACAAATCCTGTAGGAGAAAAACTTTATAAGGACTTTAAAATCAGAAACTCGGCATATCCCGTATTAGTTGGGAATGCCGGGTTTTCTATTTATAAATTGACTATTCCGGCAAATTATGTTATAATTTCAGTGTTGGTAACGCCTTGTGCATAATACGGAAATTATATTAAATTAACGCAGAGGAGAAAATAATGATTTTAACTGTTACAGCAAATCCTACAATAGACAGAGTTTATTTTATAGATGACTTTAAAATTGGCAGAGTACACAGGGTGAA
>JAZSOT010000061.1:0-7555 GCA_045537065.1 Clostridia bacterium
CTGTATTGCATTCTATAAAAATGTATGATATAATAGTAAAATATTTTTGGAGGAGGTATAATAAATGTTTAATTATGAAATTTTAGCATTTGTACTTTATTTCGTTGTTGTTTTAGCAATTGGAATTTACTTTTTTGTTGCATCAAAGGGGAATGGCGAAAAAGAATATTTTTTAGGTGGCCGTTCAATGGGCCCGTGGGTTACAGCTTTGTCTGCTCAGGCATCTGATATGAGTGCTTGGCTTTTAATGGGTCTTCCCGGCAGTATTTTGGCTTTTGGTTTTGGACAAGCTTGGATAGGCATAGGTCTTGCTCTCGGAACCGCCCTAAACTGGATTTTTGTTGCAAAGAGACTTAGAAGATTTTCTGCTGCAGCAAATGATTCTATTACTGTTCCACAGTATTTATCAAACAGATTTGCATCAAAAAGCCCTGTTCTTCAGATAACATCGGCAATAATATTTCTGGTATTCTTCACAGTTTATGTTGCATCAAGCTTTGTTGCAGGAACATCGGTTTTTACAACTGTTTTTGAAGGCTTAAGCGAACAAACTGCAATGATTATATTTGCAGCCATCATTTTGATATACACATTTCTTGGCGGATTTAAAGCTGTTTGCTGGACAGACTTTTTCCAGGGTCTTTTAATGCTTGTTGCCTTAATATCTGTGCCGATTGCTATATATTTATTTGTTGATATGGATAAGAGTGCACTTGCTCAGATTTATACATATACCGATGCGAATGGAGCTGTTGTTAACTGTGCATTTACATCAAACTTCTTTTCTGCTGACTGGAAAGAAATTGTTTCAGGACTTGCGTGGGGACTTGGATATTTTGGTATGCCTCATATATTAGTTCGTTTTATGTCTATTAAAGATTCAAAAATGGTTAAGAAGAGTGCAACTATTGCAATTGTTTGGGTTGTTGTTGCCCTTGTTGCAGTTATAATTATGTCATATTTCGGAAGAATGATAGTAGCTGAGGAATTGCTTGCAAATGGTAAACAGTCACTTATATTTATAGTACTTGCAAGAAGACTCTTCCCGGCATTTATAGCAGGACTTTTACTTGCAGCAATTATTGCAGCGTCAATGTCAACTGCTGATTCTCAGCTTCTTGTTGCATCATCTTCATTTACAAGTGATATTTATAAGCCTGTTATTAGAAAAAATGCATCAGAAAAGGAAGTTTTATGGGTTGGAAGATTAATAGTATTAATTGTTGCAATTGTTGCTTATTTCATTGCAAGCAGCAAAGGTTCAGGGGCTCAGGCTATTATGAACATGGTTGAAAACGCATGGGCAGGCTTTGGATCAGCATTCGGACCTGTTATTATTCTTTCACTGTTCTGGAAACGCTTCACCTATAAGGGTGCTGTGGCAGGTGTTATCGGCGGTGCGGTAGTTGATGTGTTATGGCTTTTATTTATGAGTCACACAGGAATATATGAAATTATTCCGGGATTTATTGTTGGAACTATTCTCGCGGTTATTGTTACTCTCATTGACAAGAAACCGTCTGAAGCGGTTTGTGCTATATATGATGCAGCCGTTGCTGACGAAAATTAATTAAAAAGGATTGACAGATTAGGGTACCCTGGTTTATGATAAAACATAAATCAGGGTATTTTAAATAATGCTTTACGGGAAGTGATTTTATGAAATTTTTGCATATATCGGATCTTCATCTTGGTAAAAGAATTGGTGAAATTTCGCTTATAGAAGACCAGAAATATATTCTAAATCAAATTCTAAATATTGCAGATAAGGAAAAACCGGACGGAATTTTAATTGCAGGAGATGTGTATGATAAATCTGTTCCGTCTGTTGAGGCAATAGGTGTTTTTGATGATTTTCTGGTTAATATTTCAAACAGAAGTATCCCTGTGTTCGTAATAAGCGGAAATCATGACTCAGCAGAAAGACTATCCTTTGGAAACAGACTAATGGATATGAAAGGTGTCTATGTTTCGCCGACTTATAGAGGAAATGCAAAAAAAGTAACACTAACCGATGAATTTGGCGAAGTGAATATCCATATGCTCCCCTTTATTAAACCGTCTGTTATAAGACAGCTATTTCCTGAAAAGGAGATAGAAGATTATACAGATGCAATTACTGTTGCAATAGATAATATGGATATTGATGATGCAAAAAGAAATATTCTTATAACACATCAATTTGTAACGGGTGCATCAAGAACCGACTCGGAAGAAATTTCTGTAGGTGGAACAGATAATGTCAGCAGTTTTGTGTTTGAAAAATTTGATTATGTTGCATTAGGCCATATTCACAAAGCACAAAGCTGTGGAACGGAAAAGATAAGATATTCCGGAACCCCGCTTAAATATTCCTTTTCCGAGGCAAATGATGAGAAATCAGTTACTATTATTGAGCTTAACGAAAAAGGTTCTCTTGATTTAAAATTTGAGACACTTATTCCGATTAGAGATTTAAAAGTAATCAGGGGAACTTATGAAGAGTTGACTAAAAAAAGCTATTATGAGGGAACAACCTATCAAAGTGATTTTATGCACATAACCCTGACGGATGAAGAGGATGTTCCCGAGGCTTTGGGAAAACTCAGGACAATATATCATAATCTCATTAAGCTTGATTATGATAATACAAGAACAAGAACTAATTCTGAAATTATTATAGATGAAACAGGAAGTAAGAAAACGCCTATTGATATTTTTGCTGAATTTTATGAAATGCAGAACGGGATGTCTTTAAGTGATACACAGTTAGATTTTGTTCGCAATTTAATTGAAAAAATTAAGGAGGATGAGGTATGAGACCGCTTAAACTTAAAATGAAAGCTTTTGGACCCTACGCCTCTGAAACTGTAATTGATTTTGATAAAATAGGAAAAAGCGGACTTTATCTTGTTACGGGGGAGACAGGCTCGGGAAAAACAACTATATTTGATGCTATAAGCTATGCTCTTTATGGCAGGGCAAGCGGACAAAGCAGAGAACCTTCGATGCTTCGTTCAATGTATGCAGATGCAGATACGGCAACAGAGGTTGAACTTACCTTTGAATACAGAGGGGAAATTTATAATATTAAAAGAAATCCAGAGTATGAAAGACCTAAAAAAAGAGGAGAGGGAATAACAAAAGAAGGTGCAAATGCAGAGCTTTTGTGTCCTGACGGAAGATTTATTAATAAAAGAGAAGATGTTGACAGAGAAATTATAGATATAATGGGGATTGACCAAACACAATTCTCTCAGATAGTTATGATTGCTCAGGGAGATTTTTTGAAACTTTTGCTTTCATCAACAGATGAAAGAATAAAAATTTTCAGGAGGTTATTTAATACCACTCTTTTCCAATCTATTCAGGATAGATTGAAAGATGAATTAAAGAAACTTAGTGATGAGTGTTTAAGATTAAGAGAAAGTATAAGGCAGTATATAGAGGGCATAAAGTGCAAAAATGAAGTTTTCGAGCAAAAAGTTGAAACTGTAAAGACGGACTTTATGCCTTTGGATGATGTGGCTTGTTTGCTGGAAGAAATAATAAAGAGTGATACAGAAGATAATGACAAGCTCATTAATAAAATAAATGAGCTTGATTTGTCTATCCGTAAATCTCAGACAAAGCTTGCTATAGCCGAAGAAAATGAAAAAGCAAGAGAAACTTTGAAAAAAAATAAGGAGATTTATAAAGTAGAAGAAGAAAGACTAAAGAAACTTAAGGATGCCTTTGAAAATGCCAAAAAAGACTATGAACAAAGTAGCGGACTTGATGAAAAAATTGCATCGTTGGAAACTAAGCTTCCTGACTATACTCTTTTGTCCGATGCAAAAAAGACAAGTGACAATATAATCAAAGAAATTTCAAAATATGAAGAATTCTATAAAAGCAAGAAAGAAAAATTTGACAAGCTAAGTATGGAAATTGAGAAAAAGAAAGGAGAGCTTAGCAATTATGAATTAGCAGAAACTAAGCTTTTGAAGGCTGAATCTGAGGCTGAAAAACTTTCTTTGCAAAAGAATGAGCTTGAAAGTATTGAAACAGAAATAAAGGAATATAATGAAAAAATTCTGGAATTAAAAACAGCACAGGAAGAATATTTGAAAATATCGTTGACGGCAGAAGAAAAAAAGAATACCTATATCTTGCTTAACAAGTCTTTTCTTGACGAACAGGCAGGAATTATTGCTATGTCTCTTGAAGATAACAAACCTTGTCCTGTTTGTGGTTCTTTAGGTCATCCAACTCCTGCATCCATATCTCAAAATGCACCAACAAAAGAAGAGGTGGAAAAGATGGGAGAAGAGGCGGATGGATATGCAAAAATGCAAAATCAGGCAAGTGAAAAGGCAAGCGGATTAAAAATTCTTATTTCAGATAAGAAAAAGTCGGTTTTAAAAATGATAAGCCGAAGCTTAGGTGATTTCAAAATAGAAGAAGTATCTTCTCAAATTGAAGTAAAATTGACCCAACTTAAAGATGAAACAGAAAAAGCGGACAATCTTATTAAAAAATTGAAAAATGAATGCAGGAGAAAAGAAGAACTTAAATGCGAAATACCTGAAACTGAGGCAGAAATCAAGAAATTAGAAAGCGAAATTTCAAAAATCAGGGAAGAAATTTCTGTATCTAAAGAAAATCAAAAAAATATAAGCAGAAGAATTTTTGAAATACAGAAAGACCTAGAATATAACAGTTCAGAAGAGGCTGAAACTCAGGTTAAACTTTTAAAGAAAAAGAAAAAAGATATGGAAGATAATTTGGATAGTGCAAGAGAAAGCTATAATGAGTGCGATAAGAAACTAAGCACTGTTTCAGGAATTGTTTCAGAGCTTGAAAAACAGCTTGAAAGGGCAGAGGTAATTGATATATTTGAAGAAAAGAAAAAAAATCTTAAGCTTTCCGATGAAAAAGAGGAACTGCAAAGAGAAAAAGAGATTATATTCTCCTATATTTCTGCCAATAAAGAATGTCTTAAAAATATTTCAGACCAAAAGGATATTCTAATGGAAAAGGAAGAAAATCTAAAGTGGGTGAAGGCGTTATGTGACACTGCAAACGGAAGTATTACAGGTAAAGAAAAAATTATGCTTGAAACATATGTGCAGATAGGTTTTTTTGACAGAATTATAAATAAGGCGAATAAAAGATTTATGATGATGTCAGACGGAAAATACGAGCTTGTAAGACGATGCGAGCCTTATAATATAAGGACAAAGACAGGACTTGATTTAGATGTTATTGACCATTATAACGGAAGTGTAAGAAGTGTTAAATCCCTGTCTGGAGGAGAGTCATTCATTGCCTCTTTGTCACTTGCTCTTGGTTTGTCTGATGAAATTCAAAGTAATGCAGGCGGTATAAAAATTGATACAATGTTTGTGGATGAGGGCTTTGGAACTTTAAGCGAGGATGTTCTAAGTCAGGCGATTAAAACTCTTGTTAGCCTATCGGAGGGTGACAGGCTTGTAGGAATAATATCACATGTTGCTGAACTTAAGGAGAAAATTGAAAAACAAATAGTTATAACAAAAGAAAAAACAGGAGGAAGCTGTGCTCGTGTTTTATGCTGATGGCATAAAAAAACATTGTAAAATTAAAAAAAATATGTTACAATATCTTGAAAGGTTTTAATATGAATAAAAAAAGTTACGATATTTTAAAATTTATACCAATTCTTTTTATTGTTGCATCAATATATACCATTGGGTATAACTCTGTCAACAAATATCAGCTTCCTTATAATCCTAATACAGAAAACTATTGGGAGAGAAATGGTGTTAAACCTCCTGTAGATGCCAGCCGAATTGTTAATATAAACAGTGCTGATGTTAAGGAGCTTATGACTATTCCCGGAGTGGAAAAGAAAGTTGCAGAAAGCATTGTTGAAATGAGACAGAAGCTTGGAAAGTTTAAAAATCTTGAAGAGCTTATGTTTATAGATGGTATATCCAAAGAAGATTTGTTTTATATGCTTGATTATATAACATATTGAGAGGGAGAAACTTTATGTCAGGTTTTTTAGGTTTTGGAAATTATATGAAGGAGGGAAAAGGTGTTGATAAGAATGCTCCTGAAAAAAGGGGTCTGTTTGCCTTTGTTGAACTTTTTATCAGGAAATTCTGGAAATTAATAAGGCTTAATATGCTTTATCTTATTTCAAATATACCCACTTTCATTATATTGTTTTTTGCATCAGGAGTGGTTTCTTCAATTTTTCTAAATGAATATAATGAGGTTATTGAAAAGTTTTCTGTGCTTGTTCCCCTGGTCGATTTGGGCGTTAGAATATATGTTTCTTTATTATTTACGGTTTTCTGGGGAGTCGGACCTTTCACCTGTGGATATACTTACATACTAAGAAACTATTCAAGAGAGGAACATGCGTGGCTTTTCAGTGATTTTTGGCAACATACAAAAGATAACTTCAAACAGAGTTTTGTTGTGTTTTTAGTTGATGTTTTTGTGTTTGTCGCCCTTGTGATTGCGTACTATTTTTATTCAAAACAAGCTGGTGTTATGCAGGCTTTTAAATATGTGATTTTGCTTGTGTCGTTTGTATATACCATGGCTCACTTTTATTTGTATCCTCTTATGGTTACGTTTAAATTGTCTCTCAGGGATATATACAGAAATTCGTTTATATTTGCGTTTGCGTATCTGCCCAAAAATATTCTTATAATCATTCTTGTTTCACTTGTTCATATCTTCTTGCCTATGATGAGTATTTATACAGGAAGCTGGTTTATGGTGTATCTTTTTGTATTTTTAGTGCTTGAAGTATGTATTTTGGTAAGCCTTGGCGGATTTATTGTTAATTTCAGTGTTTACCCATCCATAAAAAAAGATATGCTTGAAATTGCCGACCCTGATAAATACGGTAAAAAAATAAAAGATTCTGATGAGTCAGTTTTCAGCGATGAAAAAATAGTGTAAGAGGTAGTGAAAATTGAAGGAAAAGTTATATACTATACCTCTTAGTGAGGCATTTGAAAAGGAAACAGAGTGCCCGTTTTGTGCGCTTTTTGATATGCTTGAAAATAATGCAATTTCTTATACGCTGGGGCCTTCGTATATGGAGCCTGAAAGTCGGATAATGACGAATAAACTTGGGTTCTGTAAAGAACATTATGAAAAAATGTATGGAGAAAAAAACCGTCTTGGACTTGCACTTATGTTATCTTCTCATTTTGACGAGGTTATGGAAAGTTATGAGAAATATTATGATTTTTCAAAAAGTGGGAAAAAAGGTCTTTTTAATAAAAAGACTGAAAATTCAAATTTTATAGAAGAACTTAGTGGGACGTGTTTTATTTGTGATAAGATTAATTCCGAAATGGAAAATTTTTATGATACTTTTGTTTATCTATGGAGAAAAGAGCAAAGTTTCAGGGAAGTTGTTATGAAATCAAAGGGCTTTTGCCTTAATCATTTTGATTGTATCGTAAAGATTGCCAAGAAAAAAATGCCTGAAAAAATCTTTAATGATTTTTTTAGTGTTGTTTTTGAAAAACAAAAAGAAGAGCTAAAAAGAGTGAGAGAGGAACTAGGTTTTTTTATAAAAAAATTT
>JAZSOT010000092.1:0-2106 GCA_045537065.1 Clostridia bacterium
TTCAAATCTGCAAAACAGCCATTTTCCACTCCGAAACGGAAAGCGGGACATATTGCCCGCATGAAATATCTGATTGCTGATACAGAGAAGCTTTTCAACGCCCGTCTTATCAAAAAAGGGAAACGCTATTTTTCTCTGCGGTATCTGGCAGCATTCAAGCGTTACGCCGGAGTTCCTGAAGCAGAGACAATCACCTCTCTGGAACAACTGGCAACGCTTTGTCAACCGCCATACCCGACAGCAAGAGAGATAAACGATATTCCGGTCAGAAAGATAGTGGAGGCTCTTTATCAGGAAAAAGGTGCTCCGCAACTTTTCAGCAATGCTGTTTTGGTGGATTTCTGGAAAATTGACAAAGAAACTGCAGAACGCCTGGAATTGCAGAAATTACGCCCTCTGGAGGCAGGAAAATTTTTGACGGTATCAGATAAACAAAAATCCATAATCGAACGCAGAGAGGCTCTATTGCGGTTAGAACCGGAAAACTTTTCTTATACCGAATTGCTTTCCATGATGAAAGATAAAGGCTATCAAATCTCTGAAACTACTTTGCGGTCAGACCTTGCATTTCTTCAACACTCCGGAGTTGTCAAACGGCAGAATCAAAAAGGTGGCAGACCAAAGAAAAAACATGACTGATGCTTTTCCCTCTTTCTTTTCTTTATTCTTTTCTTTTACTCTTTCTGTTTATTGCTGTACGCTTCTGTATACTTATGTCTTTGTCTGAAAGAAAACCGGGCAAGCCCTGCCGTCTCGACTTCGTCTTCGACACCGCCCCTTATACCTGAGCGATTTGCCCGTCGTTATGATAATTGAAACTTGCGATAGACTTCCCGTTTTCAGTTACGCTCAAAACTTTATCCAGCCAGCTGTAGGCGTAATCTATAAACTCATTCACAATAACTCCTGTCATGGTTCAGCAATCTGTTTAATGGTTGTCCCGTCATTGGTGATCAAAGATTTGTCTATAAATTCCAACTCTTTAATCACGGTAAAGTATTCGGGACCATTGCCTAATTTGAGAGAATAGTAGAAATGTTGCAGTTGTTGCATCCTTGTTCTTAATTTACCAATCATACTGGTGAGTTCTTCTGAAGATAATTCATCTTCTGCCATTTCTACCATAGAAGAAAAAACACCTTCTGACAGAGTAAAATTATTTATGGCATTCAGAAATAAGTCTCCTTTTTGACTATCTGTCAAGTCAGGATTTTTCTTTAAATAAATGTAAATTGCGTTATCAGGATCTACATCATTTTGTGACATTAGTTTTTGTATCTGATCCATCGGATCAGTCTGCTTCTGCATATATAAATACATTATCCCCATACCAACTAAAATAAAGAAGATTGTATGGAAAAGTTTAATAAAGAATCGTTTTTTCATTCCAACACCTTTAGAGAACCATAGTATTTCTTCAGGGGACCTCCAGCTTCTTGTAATAATGTTTGCCCATCCATAAATTTCCTTTAATAATCAAAATTTCATTTTTGGGTTTGCGGCAAAATAACGCCAAATCAAAAAAATGAACCAATTTAACCAAATAACATAGAATACAATGGAACAACAGTAAATAGTTTTCTTGTATTCCCAGGTTAAAAATAAGTTAAAAAAAACTGTTAAACAAAATAAAATGGCAATAGTTTTATTTATTCTTAAGTATTTTTTTGTTTGCTGCGCCAACAATGTCGCTGCGGCAATCGGGAATAAAAGTAAAATATTCAGAATAATATTTAATGTGTAAATATGAAGCATTGAATTATTTGGATCAGTAATAATGACACGCAAGGGAAATCCGTAGTTGTAACAAAAAAGACCCTCTCCTAAAAATATCACTTCAGAATTTTTTGTAAAAAATGCATACAAAATGCCCACGAAACAAATTGCAAAAAATTCAATTTTAGTCTTCATTATTTATTCTCGGTTTAATATTTATTCATACACTGACAAACGACCAGTGTTTCTATTATAAAGTCCTTTTGGCGGAAACACTCTTAAAATATTATTCAATTCATTGCGTGTACTTGGTTTTTTCTTGATTTCTTCAAGCATATTATTTATTTCTTGATCATCAAAAGTAGCAATGCCATTAGACATAATATCTGC
>JAZSOT010000076.1:0-7024 GCA_045537065.1 Clostridia bacterium
TAGTGTCTATGACCACATTATCTATGACAGTTCAACTGTTGAAAAGCCTTTTGCACTTGCACTTGACAACGATCCTGATGTAAAGATGTTCTTCAAAATTCCTGACAGATTCAAAATTGACACACCAATCGGAACATATAACCCGGATTGGGCGGTACTTTGGGAAAAGAACGGCGAACAAAAGCTTTACTTTATCATTGAAACAAAAGGCACAACTTCGCTCTTTAACTTAAAGACACCGGAACAATTAAAGATACATTGTGGTATGGAGCATTTCAAAGCACTTGATAACGGCCTTGAAATGCATGTAGCAACCGATTGGAACAAATTCAAAATAAACGAGTAAACAAGGTGGTGATACCGTGACGGATACAGAATTTAATACACTTCTTGACGAGGTTGTATCTTCTCTTGAGGAAAAAGGCTACGAACCCTATGAGCAGATTTACGGATATGTTCAGACGGGTAATGAAACCTATATAACCCGTCACGGTAACGCACGAGAGAAAATCAAGTTATTGGATAATAGTAAATTAAGAGCTATTGTATATTCCAAAGTAAAAGGAGTTGAAAGAATTGGATAAGAGTCTTGATGAAATTATATCTGCTTTAGCTATCAGAATAAATGAAGTCTATCATTTAGAAAAAGCTGAAGCTATAAGAAAGCTTCGTTCAACCTCTTTCTTCTCCGAACTTAAAAAAGAAGAAAACGAACTGTGGAAACGAGATATTGAAGAACTGTTCTCGCTCTATCAGGACGAGGTTGAAACCGGGTATTTCACTATTTGATTTATAACTTTTAGGAACTTTGTCATAATATATAATCGAAAGGAGCATAAAAATGGATAATCAAAGAAAAAACCGAACTTATCTTTGTATTGACTTGAAATCGTTTTATGCTTCTGTCGAATGTATAGAACGAGAGCTTGATCCGCTTAAAACTAACCTTGTTGTTGCGGACAGTTCACGAACTGAAAAGACAATCTGCCTTGCCGTCACACCGAGCCTTAAAGCTCATGGTGTTTCAGGCCGTGCAAGATTGTTTGAGGTTGTTCAGAGGGTTAAGGAAGTAAACCGTCAAAGAAAATGGAAAGCTCCCGGAAAAGAATTTACCGGAGAATCATTCGATGCTGATGAGTTACAAACAAACCCTTCACTTGCACTTGGATATATCGTAGCTCCGCCCCGTATGGCTCATTATATGGAATATAGCACAAGGATTTATGATGTGTACCTGAAATATATCTCTGCTGAAGATATTCTTGTGTATTCCATTGACGAGGTATTTATAGATATTACAACTTATCTGAATACCTATAAAATGACCGCACACGAATTGGCAATGACAATTATTCGTGATGTGCTTGCAACAACGGGAATTACTGCTACTGCAGGAATAGGTACGAATATGTATCTTGCTAAAATAGCAATGGATATAACTGCAAAGAAAATGCCACCTGATAAAGACGGTGTACGCATAGCTGAACTTGATGAAATGAGCTATCGTAAAGAACTTTGGGAACATAAACCCCTTACGGACTTTTGGAGAGTTGGTGCAGGTTACTCAAAAAAACTTGAAGATAACCGAATGTTTTGTATGGGAGATATTGCAAGAGCATCTACCACTCCGCACGGCAGAAAGTTATTAAAAAAACTTTTTGGTATAAACTCAAAAATGCTTGTTGACCACGCATGGGGATATGAGCCTTGCACTATCGAAGAAGCAAAGGCTTATACACCGAGCACAAAGAGTATGAGTGTCGGACAAGTTCTGCATTGTCCTTATGACTTTGACAAGGCAAGGATAATAGTTTGGGAAATGCTTGAGCTTCTATCTCTTGACTTGGTTGAAAAAGGTCTTGTTACAAATCAGATTGTTTTAACTATTGGTTATGACATAGAGAACCTGACGAACCCGGAGATAAGCAAGTATTATTCCGGTGAAGTTAAAACCGACCATTACGGAAGAAAAATTCCGAAACACGCACACGGAACTGCAAATATAGAAAGACAAACTTCATCAACAAGACTAATAACGGATGCTACACTAAAACTTTATGATGAAATAGTTGATAAAAAGCTATTGATAAGACGAGTTACAATAGCTGCAAACAATCTTATTCTTGAGAAAAACATTGAGGATAAGCAACACTATGAGCAGTTAGATTTATTTACTGATTATGATGAACTTGTCGCAAAACGAGAAAAAGAAAATGCGGCACTTCAGAAGGAACGCAAAATTCAGGAAGCAATGATTGATATTAAATCCCGGTACGGAAAGAATTCAATCATAAAAGGCACTAACCTTCAGGAAGGTGCAACATCAATAGAAAGAAATAAACAAATCGGTGGGCATAAAGCCTGACCGATAAATAAGAATTTGACGAGGTGTAATATGAATATTGAATATAAAGACATTCACGATTTTAAAAGCGAAGATTTAGAACGGCTGTTTCTGTCTGTGGAATGGTCATCAGGGCATTTCCCTGATAAACTCGTGGTCGCAATGAAAAATTTCAGCACGGTGTATTCCGCATGGGAAGGAGAAAAACTGGTTGGAATGATATGTGCTATGGATGATGGAGTAATGAATGCCTATGTTCATTACCTTCTTGTTGACCCCAATTATCACGGAAAAACAATCGGCAGAACTCTCGTAAATATGGCAAAAGAAAAGTATAAAGATTATATGCGAATTGTGGTTGTTGCTTACGATGACGAGATGCATTTTTATGAGGCTTGTGGCTTCAAGAAAAGCGAAAAAACATCGCCAATGTTTATTACATCCTTGTGGACATAAATCAAACAAATTCCAATTTATTTAAAAGACAGGAGGTGCAAGATGAGCAATTTTGAATTTGAAGATATATTAAATATGCAATATCCAAACCCTGAAATAGAAAAAGACTTCCCGGATAAAATTCTCAGAGCTGCTCAATTTGCTCCTTTCGCAGCGCTGACGGGATATGATGAAGCAGTTATTGAAACTGCAAGACTAACTGATAGCAAATTAGAACTTGACGAATATACAAAAGAAGAACTCAATAGAAAGTTGAACTTCTTGAAAGATAATCTTGATGACCTGCCTGAAACCTCAATAACATACTTTGTGCCGGACAAGAAAAAAGAAGGCGGAAAATATGTTACTAAAAAGGGATACATCAAAAAAATTCGTGAATTTGAAAGTGATGTTGTTTTTGATGATGACACAGAAATTCTGATTGATGATATTCTTTATGTAGAGAATGATTTATTTACCGAAATTGAATGACTTGTAATTATACCGTTGGTTTATTCAGCCAATGGTTTTTTTATGCCTAAAATCGTTCGACAAGTTATCTACCTTTGTTTCAAATTAACTTATCTGATTTTGTTGATTTCTGTATTTATTTATTATTTTATCTTGTTTTTTCAACTATTCCCTCACAATAAGACGAACGAAACTTATTTCCACATTCCAATCTTCGACAGACTTTTCTATCGAAAAATGGTACAATTCAGCTATATAAACAGATAACAGTCAGTTTTCTTGTAATGCTGATAAAAAGAAATGAATGGAGTTGGTTTTATGATTTATCTGTTTGTTTATAAGTTAAAATATAGAAATTTGGAAAAACCGCTTGGGGTTGTTAAGGACCTCAAGCGGTTTCTTTTTATGCGAAATATAAGATAATATTTTGCTTTTACTCGATTGTTGTCAATTTTTGGAAATGGAGTGACTACTTTGTTTTTCGGCTCAGAAGAATGTAATGGAAACTTGAAAAAAATGAATATTAAAGTTTTTGGCGTGGCAATTTCGCCCGCATAATAGGTTTAATTCGCTTCTCTGATGGCGGATTGCCGTGCGGTAGGAGTGAAATATGCTTAGATGGATTACACGCTTTTTTATAAACCACAGAATTACTGCTCATAATAGTACAAGCCATAAAAAGTCAACAGATGATGATTATGGAGGTTACTCATACCGTGCAGCCAAAACATTACTCTCTTATAGGGTATGTTTTGGCTGTTTTGTTTTCTATGTAGTAATTGAATATTATTGCCGTTCTCCACCTCTTTAAATCAATTTAAATCACTTTAGATTGATTGGAGGAAAATACATTGAAAAATTTTTTAAAAAAATTTTTAGAAACCTACCATAGTTTGGGTAGTTTTACATTTAGAATGTGTTTTGAAAGGAGGTGCAACGGCTATGTCTGATGGAGCAAAAGTATTTGAAAGACGAATGGAAATGCTTTTCCTATTACACAATGTTAAGGAAACAACAGTACCATCATTAGCAAATTATTTTTCTGTGAGTGCGAACACAATTCACAGAGATATTTCCTTCCTTAGTCGTTATGCACCTATATATACACGGCACGGAATGTATGGCGGTATCTTTTTATTGAAAGGATATAAAAGCGATTTGAAACTGCATTTGTCAGTAGATGAAAAAGATTTACTTGAACAACTCGCAGAAAAATCTAATAAAAAAGATGCAAGATTGCTTCGTAACATCCTACATAAATATTCCATGCCACCATCCGATGTATAATTCCTTTCGATAATGAACATTGACAAAGAAAGCGTGCAAGATAACGGTATCGCAGTATATCAGCATACGGATACATTCCGATAGGCTTGAGCCGGACAATGGGTACGCCATGACGATTTTTAACGCAACCTTATATTTACCTTCTTTCTAAAGGTTGTAAATCCGAGCGAGAAATATTTACATTGTAAAAGAGGTTTGCTACCTTGTGGCGAAGACGGTTTGTCGGGATAATGATACTTCTGCTTAGTCACAGTCCGAGCGTTAAAAGCGTCGCAGGCAATGAGAGCAGTCCGGGCGGAGCCGGGAAGGTGGAATTCCTATGGAGCAGTTACGCAAGCTGCCATCCGTTTTGCTATATTTTTAATATTTTTGATAGCATAAAAAAAGGGATCAGTATGAGTAGTCCCCCCTAAACTATTTTAAAAGTATGTATGCAGCTAATTACTTTTTTGTATTGGTCCCTTTCTTTATGCTATTAAGCAAATAAACAATAAGGAGGTTAAGTAACATAATGGAAGAAAAAATAAAGCGTGGAAGCTATAATAAGATGTTTAAAGGCTATCCTGATGTCCTGAACATTATGCAGATGTGTGAAATGCTTGGAGGAATAAGCAAGCAGACGGGGTATAAGTTCTTGAAAGAAGGGAAAATCAAGAGCGTAAAAGTTGGGAGAGAATACAGAATTGTCAAAAAATATGTTATTGACTTTCTTTTGCAAAATAATTGATTTTTTTTGACGAGAACATCTGCCGATGATAGAATAATATTGTCAATGGTAGGTGTTTAATTTGTTCCAAGATAAGGAGGTTTAAATTCAATATGGATAAACACGGAATAGATGTAAAAGCATATATACGAGAGAAAAAAGGATTGTACTATGTTTCTATTGTTTATGTAAATAGTGCAGGAAAAAGAAAGGACAAATCTTTTCCTACAAAACTACCCGTAAAAGGCAACAAGAAAAAAGCAGAACTTATGGCAAAAGAAATTTTGGAGAATTTTGAAATTCCGGTGGTTGATTTATACTTGCAAGATGCATCAGCAATAGGCGATTGTAAAGAAATTAAGAAAAAAAGAAACATCGTATTGCCGAAAGAGTTGATTGAGCAGGTTGCTCTATCTGATTTGACAAAAGAGCAAGTGTCAGGGATGTTATTTGCGGATTATTTGGAGAAGTATTTACCAATAGTAAAAAAAAGAGGAATTGAAGAAACAACATATTCATCATATGCGGGAAATGTTAAAAATCCGATAGGTCCTCATTTTCGTAATAAGAATATTACTCTTGGCAAACTGACATCAAAGGATATTCAAGATTTTTACGATATTCAGCTTGAAAGAGTAACGGCAAATACTGTGATTCACTATCACGCAATAATAAGATTAGCATTATGTTATGCAAGGAAAATGGGATATATAAAGGAAAATCCCATTGAAGAAGTGGAAAAACCTGAAAAAAACCGTTTTGTAGGTTCGTTTTATCAAAGTTCAGAGTTAAACAAAATTATTGAACTTACACGAGATACAAAATTGGAATTTGCAGTGATCTTCGGTGGCTTTTATGGTTTGCGTAGAAGTGAGATTGTTGGACTAAGATGGTCTGCGATAGACTTTGAAAATAATGTTTTCTATGTTAATCATACTGTTACAACCCCGCAAGTTGATGGAAAGAAGAAAATTATTGCAAAAGACAGAGCGAAAACCAAATCAAGTATCCGTGCATTACCACTTGATGAAAGTGTTAAGGCAAGATTGATTGAACACAAACGCAAGCAGGAAATGTATCGTAAAAAGTTTAAGCGTTCTTATAGTAAGGAATGGCTTGACTACATAATGGTTGATGAATTAGGCGGATTGATTTTACCGGATTATATTACATCTGCGTTTAGTAATTTATTAAAAGCAAATGGTCTAAGGCACATAAGATTTCATGATTTAAGACATACTTGTGCATCCTTGCTATTAAATAAAGGCAAACAAAACGGAGTTACCTTAAAAGATATTCAGGTATGGCTCGGTCATAGCGATTTTTCTACAACAGCAAATATATATTCTCACTTAGATGCTAATTCAAAAATATCATCACTTGATACACTTTCGGGCGTTGTTAATATATAATAGGGGAACGAAAAAGAGGTTTCCGTTTTATTGGAAACCTCTGAATGTGGCGGAGAGTTAGGGATTCGAACCCTAGGTTGGCTCATCACCAACACGAAATTTCGAGTTTCGCACCTTCGACCTCTCGGACAACTCTCCTTATCTATTTTGAACAGCTCGGAAAAAGAAAGAATATTTTTGGGAACTTTCTTTGGGAACTGCTAAAAACGATAATATTAAATTTTTGAAAAATCCCCATAAAATAAGGGTTTGTGAAGGGTTTCGCCACAAATGGTCATAACAGATTTCGAGTCAGCCCCGTTATGACCGCTTCGATACCTGTCCGTGTATATGTAATTGCTCTGTTTTATAGAGCAAAACATACAATAA
>JAZSOT010000005.1:0-1808 GCA_045537065.1 Clostridia bacterium
TTTGCTGATTTTGAAACGATCCTGACAATACTTGCCAAAGGTTTTGAATTCAGCTTTGTAGAGTTTTTTATCACGGATACGCTTCAGTGCGCTGCCGGCAACTCCCATTCCCTGTTTAACACGCTCCTCAAGCGAACGCAACTCTTCGCTGCGGGACTTCAGAATACTTGTGCTATATTCTGCATCCAGCACCTGAAGATCTGCGATCCCATAGTCGACTCCAAGCAGACGTTTTTCACTATTGGTGTTAACAGTTTCAGCATTGGCGACGACGACTTCATTGTTTTCGATGTTATCAAACATTTTTCAAACCTTTCAAATTTTGCGACATCCTGTCGCGGATTAATATCTGTATTGAGTAACCTTTACCCAATACACTTTCACTTACTGACAGTAGAGCTTATTTGATTCCACTGTCTTTCTCTCAATTTCTTTGCAGGGGTTTTCTGACTTGCCTGCCAGTTAAAGTTTGTTACGATCACCTCCTTTTTTTTCTTCACTTTCATATTCACATCCGCGCATTCAAATTACTGTCATCACCTCCTTTCTGCGCGAGTGATGTGTCTTCATAAAAGCAACATATTTTTCACATTTTTTATTGCATTTTTAAAATTGTATGCTGAAAAAATTCACATTTTGTAAAACATATTTTTCACATAAAGCCCGGGGCGATTTGAAAAAACAGGAGAGAAGCTGTATATTTTGCGGAGATATTTGCTGCATAGAATGAAAAAATACAGGTTGAATATGTCACAATTGCCAAAGAATAAAAATCTGCCAGCTGTTGAACAGATAGCTAAAGTTGAAGCATACGGCGTGTTTACCGGACAATCAGGAAAATACTGGATACATCCTGGGCGTGGACAAAAAGCATTAACTCCTGAAGAGTTGGAGAAATTTGATAAAATTCGCCTTCGCTTGAAAAAATATAAAACCTCGTTTTCTGCCGAGGATTATTTAAGTGGAGATTTCAACTTTTCTTCAGACAACAAAGGGGAGTGGATAAAAGGCATCAGGGACCGGTTCTGCAAAGAATTTACCAACAGCTGCAAACAAATTTTCATAATGTTTGATCTCTTATATTCCGATATGCATTATTCGACATCAGTAAAAGAGAATCACTCATTGATAAGACGCCTGATCGATGTTTTGCAGCAATGCGATATTGAATTTTTATCAGCGAAGAATGATATGAAATATTTTCTTGAGTGGGCAGATTCAGCTCCCGCCCAAGCACCTATAGAAGATTTGCTATTCAGCTTCAGCCGCTTTGCAAATCGCGAAGCTTGCATGTACAAATTAATCTTTGAAGCGATAACGCTATCCGGAGAAATTATCAGAAATTATCACAACAAAAATCTGGTAGACGACTTGGAAAAATCGTCTGCTGGTGCGGAGGTTATTGAAAAAGTTGTATCTGCATTGGAAAAGAAGCATAAAAAGTCAATTTCAAAAATAAAACCTATATACACCCAAGAAAGTCTGGCTTTAATGATACAAGACATTGCCATTGAACTTCAATTTCCCAAATATCAAAAATGTTCCAGAAGGAATATTATCAACTGGGAAAACAATTATTGTAAAAGACCTAAATGGTATCGCGACGATATACGCTATTATAGCATTATGGCTGTAAGTGATCTGATTAGAGATGGCATGAAAAGAGAAATTTGGGCAAAACGCCGAAAGGAAGACTGGGTGAATAGTGGGTACAATGTGGAGCAACTTTCTGAAGAGGATGTTATAAAATAAAAAAATCCGCCAGTATGTTTTACTGGCGGACGGGGTGGTGATGCTGCGGGAAGTTC
>JAZSOT010000045.1:0-14171 GCA_045537065.1 Clostridia bacterium
CCCCAAATCCTGATAAACTGTTGTGTTTTTGTAATCTGCAATAAGATTTTCAAGGGACTCGATTGCATCCTTGATATAACCCTCTTTCCACATTACTAAGGCTCTCATTGCTCTTATTCTGTTTTTTACGGGCTTTTTGCCGGGCATCATTGACGCCTCTGCTAAAGTTACTCTTGCATCCTCAAGCTTTCCCTCTCTTAAATAAAGATAGCCGAGGAGCATTTTGTTTCCGATGCTCAGCTTTCCGATTTTCTGTGCTTTTTCAAGCTTTTTAAGTGCTGAGTCTGCATCTCCCTTATTGAAATCATTTCTTGCGGTGTAGCAAACAAAATCCGCCCTTTTTGAAATAAGATAGATAATCACAAGTAATGTTGTTAAAATGTAAAGCACTTCTATTTCTCCTTTTCTATTATTTTTATTATCTCAAGCATTTTATCTTTTGTTTTTGCTTTGAAAATTTCTTCTCTCAGTCTTGCACCGCCACGAATGCCTCTTACATACCATGCCATATGCTTTCTTGCCTCGGGAATTCCAATTCTTTCCCCTTTAAACTGGCATATAAGCTCTATGTGTTTTCTCATCATTTCGCATCTTTCAATAACATCAGGCTTTGGAATGATTTTTCCGTTTTCAAGATATTCTCTTATTTCCCTGAAAATCCAAGGATTTCCCTGTGATGCTCTTCCTATCATTATTCCGTCGCAACCTGTTTTTTTAAGCATATCTTCTGCAGACTTCCCGTCCTGAATATCTCCGTTTCCTATGACAGGAATACTCACTGCATCTTTCACCTTTTTTATAATTTCGAGGTCAGCACACCCTGAATAAAACTGCTTTCTGGTTCTGCCGTGAACGGTTATCAGGGATGCCCCTGCATCTTCTGCAATTTTTGCAACCTCCACAGCATTTACGCTTTCCTCATCCCAGCCTTTTCGGATTTTAACCGTTACGGGAACGGAAACCGATTTTACAACTGCTCTTATAATCTCCCCTGCAAGGGCGGGGTTTTTCATAATAGCAGATCCGTCGCTATTATTTACTATTTTGGGGGCGGGACATCCCATATTTATATCAATAATATCCGCTCCTGCATCTTCTGCTTTGTATGCAATTTCGGAAAGAATTTTTGGTTCATGTCCGAAAAGCTGAACTGCAACAGGCTTTTCCCACTCTGATATATCAAGCATATTTTCTGTTTTTTTGTTATTATAGGAAAGAGCTTTTCCCGAAACCATTTCTGTAAACATAAGACCGGGGGAAAAAGGCTTCACTAAAGATCTCATAGCCTTGTCGGTTATCCCTGCCATAGGTGCAAGAAATATATTATTTTCAAGCTTAACATTTCCGATTTTCATAGCCTTATACTCCTCCTTTTCTTCTCGTTGCTGTAAGGCAACATATCGAGTCTTTTGACATATCGAGTGCTTTAGCACATATCGAAAATCCCACAAGGGATTTATATCGACAGTTTTAATCATTATAACATTAAAACATTTAATTGTCAAAAATTTTCCCTTTGACTTTTTTATTTTTATGTGCTAAAATAAATTTGCGACATAAATTGAATAATCTAACATAAAAAAGGCAACCATTTAATATGGTAAAAATGTACGCTCTTTTTCAAATGTATGTTTGCCTTTTTTAAATGTATATTCGATTTGTGTCGCAACAGAGAGTTGTACATTTTTCGTGTGCAGCTTCGGTTGCACACTTTTTTTATTTTATTTGAAAGGAGACCATATAATGAAATACGATTATATGATGCAAATTCTTAAAGAGCTTCCAAACACAATGGATGACGCAATTAATGATGCCATGCTAATGATAGAAGAGAATGATGAGCTTCAAATTCTATCGGACAAACTGCTTGATGCCGAACAGAAACTTTTGAAATATCTTAAAAATCAACCTGAGGGACTGGAATTATTTAACGAATACAAAGAACGCTTTGAAAAACATGCGAAAGAAAGTTGCGGGGAAATGTATATTCAGGGACTTTTTGACCATCACAGAGTTTACGCCAAGCATCAGTTAATTTCAGCAGAGGCTTTAACAATATTACATAAGCGAGGGGAATTTTAATCCTCTCGTTTTTTTCTTTGACATTTCCCCTGTTTAATGTTATACTTAGTGTGATTTCATCTTCGATGAAATCAGCGATATAAATTCCTTACGGGATTTTCGATATGTCCCTTTGGGACTTGATATGCCATACGGCTCGATATGTTGCCTTACAGCAACGGGAAGAAACGAGGAAGAAAAATGAGCAAAAAAGATTTTAAGAGAATTGTTGTTAAGGTTGGAACCTCCTCCCTTACACACGACACAGGAAAGCTTAATTTAAAAAGAATAGAAGGCTTGGTGAGAGTTCTTTCCGACCTTAGAAACAGGGGGCTTGAAGTTATTCTTGTTTCAAGCGGTGCTGTTGGTGCGGGGGTTGGAAAGCTTAATCTTCCCGAAAAACCATCAGACACAAGAAAAAAACAGGCACTCGCCGCTATCGGTCAGGCAAGCCTTGTTTCCACATATGACAGATTTTTTGCAGAATACGGACACCTGACAGCTCAGGTTCTTCTTACAAAATACATACTTGACGAAAAACACACCTTTGAAAACGCTAAGGCGGCATTTTCCACTATGTTCAGTTACGGGGTTATTCCCATTGTTAATGAAAACGACGTTATTTCAACCTACGAGCTTGAATTTGGCGATAACGACACCTTATCCGCTTACGTTGCACTTTTGGTTGAGGCAGACCTTCTTATTATCCTTTCGGACATTGACGGTTTCTACAGCGGAAATCCCGAAACAGACAAGGATGCAAAGCTTATCCCCCTTATTGAAGAGATTGACGATAATCTTTTATCCCTTGCGGGTGGTGCAGGCTCAAAGAGAGGCACAGGTGGTATGAAAACAAAGCTGAATGCCGCAAAGATGGTTACGGATGCAGGAATTCATATGTTTATCACAAACGGAAAAAATCCTGAAAATATTTATGACATCTTAGAGGGAAAGCAGGTTGGGACACATTTTAAAGGGAGATAAAAATGGAAAGAGGAAAATTTATTGTTTTTGAGGGCATTGACGGAAGCGGAAAAAGCACTCAGGCAAAAAAACTGAAAGAATATTTAGAAAGTCAGGGAAAAGAATGCTCATCCACCTTTGAGCCGACCTACGGCCAAATAGGAGACTTTCTTCACAAAATTCTGTCGGGCAGTGAAAAAGCAGACCCAAGAGTTATTGCGGCTCTTTTTGCCGCAGACAGGCTTGACCACATTCTAAACTCTGCTAATGGAATTAAAAAACTCCTTGACGAGGGAAAATATGTTATCTGTGACAGATACTATCTTTCATCATTTGCATATCAGGGGTCGGAAGTACCTCTCCCTTGGGTTATTGAGCTTAACCGTGAGGCAAGAGCAGAGCTTAAGCCTGACATCACAATTTTAGTTGATATTCCTCCTGAGGTTTCACTTGAGAGAATAAAAAAAGGCAGAGAAAGCTTTGAAATATATGAAAACCTGCAGAGGCTTACCTCTGTGAGAGAAAATTATCTTGCTCTTTGCGAAAAATTTGGGGATGAAGAAAATATTTTTATAGCCGACGGAAACAGAGAACCAGATACAATTTTTGAAGACATAAAAAATGCAGTTGCAAAAGTTTAATATCACACTCCTTTGGGGCATATGATGTTCCTGAAGGAGTGATTTTTTTGCCAGAAAATAATTTTTATTCGTACAAGATGATGAAAGAGGATTTTGACTTATTTCTAAAGGTTTTCCCACACACAGAGCGGGAGACCATCGGCAAAAGTTTTTGGGGAAGAAATATTGATGTTTTAAAAATCGGCACAGGAGAGAAAAAAATGCTTTTTTGCGGTGCTCACCACGGAATGGAGCATCTCACATCAAAGCTTCTTTTAAATTTTGCGTTTCAATATGAAACAGCAATTCAAAATGATTTCAAAATCTTGGGTAAAGATGCAAGAGCCTTGTCCGAAAACTACACCCTTTACATTCTGCCAATGCTTAACCCTGACGGGGTTGACCTTTCTATTTTTGGCTCTTTAGCCCCTGACATCAAAAACCGAGATTTTCTCGAAAAGATTAACCCATCGGGGGATTTTTCGGACTGGCAGGCAAACGCAAGGGGCGTTGACCTTAACCACAACTACGATGCCTTATGGGATTTATCAAAAAAAGCAGAAAAGGAAAACGGAATTTTGGGGGCGGGGAAAACGAGATTTTCGGGGCCGCAGCCTGAGTCCGAGCCGGAAGTCTATGCCCTTTGCCGATTCACCGAGAGGGAGGATTTCTGTCTTGTTTGTGCTTTTCATTCTCAGGGAAAAGTTATATACCACAGTTTTTTCGGGAAAGAGCCTGAAAAATCAAGGGAGATTTTAAAAAGGATTGAAGAGGTCTCCTGCTACAGGGGGGATTACACTCAGGGAATTGCATCCTTTGCAGGCTACAAGGATTGGTTTATTGACAAATTTCAAAGAGTTGGTTTCACCATTGAAATCGGTGAGGGCAAAAACCCCCTCCCCCTTTCTATGCTTAATACTGTTTATGATGAGACTCTTCCTGTCCTTATTTCTCTTCTCGAAAATTGACAAACCGCCCCATAAAGTGTATAATGTATAAAAACATTGAGAGGATAATTTACTATGAAGATAAAGATAATCGGGGCAGGGCTTGCAGGCTGCGAGGCGGCTTGGCAGGCGGCAAATCTTGGTGCTGAGGTTTTGCTTTATGAAATGAAGCCGAAAAAATTCTCCCCTGCTCACAAAAACGAAAATTTTGCAGAGCTTGTTTGCAGTAATTCCCTCCGTGCAGACGGAGTTTTGAATGCTGTTGGACTTTTAAAAGAGGAAATGAGAAAATTCTCATCTCTTATTATGGAATGTGCGGACAAAACAAAGGTGCCTGCAGGCGGAGCACTTGCTGTTGACAGAGAAAAGTTTTCCGCACTTGTTACAGAGAAAATAAAATCCCATCCAAACATCACTGTTATTTCGGAAGAGGTTTCTAAGATTAATCCTGATGAATACACAGTTATTGCCGCAGGGCCTCTTGCATCCGACAAAATCGCAGAGGAAATTGCCCGCCTTACAGGGGATAAATATCTTCACTTCTTTGATGCGGCGGCACCCATTGTCACCTATGAAAGTATTGATATGACAAAGGCATTCAAAGGGGCAAGATACGGAAAAGGGGGAGATGACTACATCAACTGCCCTATGAACAAGGAAGAATATCTTGCCTTTTACTTTGCACTAAAGGATGCAGAATGTGCCGAAGTTCACGAAGCCGTTGAAAACCAAAAGGTTTTTGAAGGGTGTATGCCCATTGAGGTTATGGCATCCCGCGGGGAGGAGACTATGCGTTTTGGTCCCCTAAAGCCTGTGGGGCTTACAAATCCTCACGATAATTCCCGTCCTTATGCGGTTGTTCAGCTTCGTCAGGACAACGAAGAGGGAACACTTTTTAACATTGTTGGTTTCCAGACTCATCTTAAATTCGGGGAGCAAAAAAGAGTTTTCGGACTTATTCCGGGTCTCAGTGATGCAGAATTTGTCCGCTATGGGGTTATGCACCGAAACACCTACATCAACTCGCCAAATCTTCTAGACAACACCTACGCAATGAAAAAATATCCCAAAATTTATTTTGCGGGACAGATAACGGGTGTTGAGGGCTACATTGAGTCTGCAAGCTCGGGAATGGTTGCAGGAATTAATATTGCAAGAAAACTTTTCTCGAAAGACCCTCTCATATTCTCAAACAAAACAGCACTGGGGGCACTTGCAAATTATATTTCGACCGATGTTTTGAGCGGTGATTTTCAACCGATGAATGTTAATTTTGGTATTTTTGAAAGTCTTGGCGAGAGAATAAAAGATAAAAAGGAAAAGGCACAAAAGTTTGCAGACAGAAGTTTTGCTGAAATAGAAGAAAAATTGAAATAAAAAAAGGTAGGTTAAAACCTACCTTTTTATGTTCTACAGAATACTGTCGATAACGTCTTTCATATTATAAAGACCTTTTGTTTTATCTTTCATAAATCTTGCGGCACGGACTGCACCAACTGCAAATACCTCTTTTGAGGTTGCAGTGTGATTTAGCTCGATAACCTCATCCCTGCCTGCAAATATAACCTGATGCTCACCGACAATTGTTCCTCCGCGGACTGCGTGGATTCCGATTTCTTCCCTTTCTCTCTTCTTCCTTACGCTGTGTCTGTCGTAAGTATATTTAGGGTTATAGGAAACAGTTTCAGAAATCGCATCTGCAATTGCAAGTGCTGTTCCGCTTGGTGCATCAATTTTTAAGTTATGATGCTTTTCAATAATTTCTATGTCAAAGCTTTCTTCAAGAACGCTTGACGCTCTTTTTGCAAGCTCTATAATTAGATTTACCCCAACTGACATATTGGCGGAATAGAACATGGGAGCATTTTCTGCTGCAGAAACAATTGCCTCTCTCTGTTCCTCCGAAAGCCCTGTTGTGCATACAATATAGGGGATTTTCTTCTCTGTGGCAAATTTCAGCATATTATCAAAAACCGAGGGATGCGAAAAATCAATTATACAGTCAATTTCCTCTTTCACATCATATGGGTTTTCATAAATTTCAAATTCCAAAGCAGGATTTTTAACCTTATCAACTCCCGCAACAATTTTTATATCCTCCGTCTGGGATGCCGCCTGACAAACTGCATTTCCCATTTTGCCCGAGGCTCCGCAAAGTAGAATGTTTATCATTTGCTTTCTTCCTTTCGTTTATATAAGCCGAGGGGGTATTTCCCCTCGGCTCTAAATTACTTTAAAAGTCCAACTGCCTTAAGCTCGTTTTTCAGTTTTTCTAAGTTTTCAGGCTCCATATCGCAAAGAGGACCTCTAAGATGTCCTACCTCGTAGCCTAAAACATTCATTGCTGTTTTAATAGGTATTGGATTTACCTCAATAAAGAGTGCATTCACAAGATTTAAATATTTTAAGAATTCGTCCTTTGATTTTTCCACATTACCCTCTAAGAAATCTGCACAGATATTGTGGGTTTCCTCAGGAAGAATATTTGCAAGAACGGAGATAACCCCTTTTCCGCCAAGTGACATTATAGGAACGATAACATCATCATTTCCTGAATATAAAACAAGGTCTGTTTCTCTTGCAAGCTTTGCCGCAAAGGCAAGGTCGCCTGTTGCTTCCTTAACTGCAACTATGTTTGGAATTTTATCAAGATATTTGAACGTGTCAAGTGTGATTGTAACCCCTGTTCTTCCCGGAATATGATAAAGGATAATGGGGATATTAACCGCATTTGCAATATCCTCAAAATATTTCTTTAAGCCCTTCTGAGTTGCTTTATTATAATAAGGAGTAACAACCAAAAGTCCGTCACAGCCTGCATCTTCTGCAAATTTACTCAAGAAAATTGCGTGCTTTGAGTCGTTGCTTCCTGTTCCTGCAATAACAGGCACTCTTCCCTTAACAGTTTCAACGGTGTGTTTTATAACCGCTGTGTGTTCCTCGTCGGGCATTGTGCTGCATTCGCCGGTTGTTCCGCAAACAACTATGGCATCTGTTTTGTTTGCAATATGAAATTCAATTAATTCGTCAAGCTTTTTATAGTCAACACCGCTTTCGTTAAATGGTGTGATAAGGGCTACCGCTGAACCCTCAAATGGTGCTTTTTTCATATTTTTCTCCTATCCTTTCTTAGAAATTATTAATCAAAATATCCGTTTGCCGCAAGAAGCTCTGCAAGTAAAACAGCTCCACCTGCCGCACCTCTTAAGGTGTTGTGTGAAAGGCAAACAAACTTATAATCAAACTGACTGTCTTCGCGAAGTCTTCCAACAGAAACCGCCATTCCGCCTTCTAAATCTCTGTCAAGCTTTGCCTGTGGACGGTTGTCTTCTTCAAAATAATTTATAAACTGGGCTGGTGCAGATGGAAGATTTTTAAGCTGTGGCTCTCCCTTAAATTCTGCCCATGCTTTTTTGATTTCATCAATTTCCGGCTTTTTGTCAAAGCTTACGAAAACTGCGGCTGTGTGTCCGTCAGATACAGGAACACGGAGACACTGAGTTGTGATAGACGGAGAAGTTGCATCAACAATTTTGTCACCGTCAATTTTTCCCCAAACCTTAAGGGGTTCTTTTTCGCTCTTTTCTTCTTCTCCGCCGATAAACGGAATAAGATTGTCAACCATTTCAGGCCATGTTTCAAAGGTTTTGCCCGCTCCTGAAATCGCCTGATAGGTACAAGCAAGCACGTTTTTAACTCCATAGCCCATAAGAGGATGAAGTGCGGGAACATAGCTTTGAATTGAACAGTTTGACTTAACTGCAATAAAGCCTTTCTTTGTTCCGAGACGCTTTTTCTGCTCTTTTATAATTTCCATATGTTCGGGATTAACCTCAGGGATAATCATTGGAACATCAGGTGTGTGTCTGTGTGCTGAGTTGTTTGAAATAACAGGGCATTCTGCTTTTGCATACTTTTCTTCAAGTGCCTTTATCTCATCTTTCTTCATATCAACTGCACAGAAAACAAAATCTACCATTGATGCAATTTTTTCAACATCTTCTGTTGCATTCATAATAACCATATCGCGAACTTTTTCAGGCATAGGTGTTTTCATTGCCCAACGGCTCTCTGCCACCTCTTTATATGTTTTTCCTGCACTTCTTGGAGATGCTGCAAGAACAACTAAATCAAACCAGGGATGATTTTCTGTGAGAGTTATAAATCTCTGACCAACCATTCCTGTTGCACCGATAATACCAACTTTATATTTCTTCAACTTAATAACCTCCGAACTTTATCTTAATCAATATTATATTATATGTCATTTTCCCCCAAAAGTCAACCACTTTTGGCTCATTTTTAACCCAAATTCAAGGGTTTTTCCTACATATTTATATGGGAAAGAGAAAATCCTGCGTCTTTTATTTCAAGAATACCGTAGGACGAGGATGCAGGGCCTGGATTAAAAAGGCATATCCCCTCTTCCTCTTCAATAAATTTCCTGTGGGTGTGACCGAAAATAACAAGGTCTGCCCCCTTTTCCCTTGCAGTCATATAAAGCTTATACATTCCGTATTTTACATTTTCTCTGTGCCCGTGGGTAAGAAAAATTTTCACTCCGAAAAGCTCAAAAAATCTCTCGTATGGCTCATCTTTCACAAAATAATCGTTATTTCCAATTACATAAATGAAATTCTTTCTTGGATAAAGCATCTGAAGCTCTTTCACATCCGAAAAAATATCCCCTGCGTGAATTATATAGGTTATGTCTTTTTCTTTTTCAATTATTCTCTGCATCGCTCCCACATTTTGGTGGGAGTCGCTGAATATAAGTGCTTTCATTTTTTTCGCCTCCTTATCTCGTTGCCAAAGGCAACATATCGAGTGTGAAACACATATCGAGTCTGTAGGACATATCGAGAATTTGCAAGAATTCATATCGACGATTTCAAGCAAAGCTTGAAATTATTCTACCACAAAATAAACTTTTTGTCACCATAAATTACACATTTACATATAATATGGTAAGGAGATGTTGATATGAATATTGGTGATATGATTTCAAAAATGAATACAGAGGTTTTGAAACAGAAATTTTCAATGATTGAAAATATGCTGACTCCTGACCAGAAAAAACAAATGGAACAGGCTATCCGTGATTTTGAGTCGGGGGATATAAAAGAAAAGCTTAAAGGCGTGTCTTCGGGAGACCTTGACAAGGAGCTTAAAAGCAATCCCGAACTTTTAAAAGGTCTTGCAAAAAACCCCGAGCTTATTAATAAGCTTTCCGAAATACTCAAAAAGAAATAACAGGAGGAATAAATTATGGAGGAAAAAGATATTCAGCAGGGCTTTGAAAAGCTTTCCGAAATGCTTTCAACAGAAGACGGGCAAAAACAGATTTCGGATATTATATCCGCTTTGCAAGGCGATGGGGGGGAAGAAGAATCACCTCTTTCGGGCATTCTTTCCTCCCTTGGTATGGCATCTTCTGAAGAAAAGGAAGAGAAAAAACAACCGCAAAATTCAGGGTTTGACCTTGATTTTGCCACTCTTTCAAAAGTCAAAAAGCTTCTTTCGGCATCAGGCGGAAAAAAAAGCGAAAGCACAGCCCTTCTCCAAAGTCTTAAACCCTTCCTCCGTGACGAGAGAAAAGAAAAAATAGATAGTCTTATAAAAATTATGTCCTATGCTTCTGTTTTTAAAGAATTTGGCGGATTTATGAAAGGGGGAGATTAAAATTTATATGAGATACGCACCTGAGAGACAAAACTCAAAGCAAAACTATATGTACCAGCAACCTATGCCAAGAGTGCATCAAAACAACACCGTGCATCAACAGCCCTCCCCTCACCAAAGCTCTGCGTCAAAAACCAGTATGCCACCAGAAAGGGAGGAGAAAAGATGCGGATGCTGTGAAAAAAGGGAGAAAAACATCCTGGAAAAGTTTTTGCCTGAAAATATTTACAATCCGAAAACAAAAAAGCTTTTCGGAATTTTAAGTCCCGAAGAGCTTCTTCTTGTAGCTCTTATTTTTCTTTTTGCAGACTCCGACAGAGACGACTCAAATCTTCTGTGTCTTGCCCTTTTATATCTTCTTTTTGCGGACAAATTTGACCTGTCTGCTTTTTTAAAGTAATAAACTTCTAATTCCCGTCATAGAATTGTTACAAGAAAAAAAATAAGTTTAAGAGGAGATATAACTATGTCAATAAATCTTTGCAAGGAGAAAGTTAAAGCCAGCGAAATTTTATGCTCGCAATATTTAAAACAGACTGCTCAGGCTGATATTATCGTGCCTGATGTTTGCCCTGATGTTTTGAAAGTTTTGAGAGTGAGTGCCAAGGCATTCATCACAAACAGGACCATCCAGCAGGACAGAGCATATATAGGGGGAGTGATTAAGCTTAACCTTTTGTATCTGCCCGAGGATGACCTGTGCGGAAAAATAAAGTGCATCAACCACAGCTTTGATTTTAACCATATGGAAGATGTGCCCGGGGCAAAATCAGGAATGAATCTCTGCGTTGAGGCAGAATGCGAAAGTGCAACCTGTGAGCTTATCAACAGCCGAAAGCTAAGCGTTACCTGCAATCTTGGAATAAGCATCAAGATTACGGAAGAGACAGAGCTTGAGCTTGCCACAAGCCCTGAAGAAAATTCCTGTCTTTGCACCAGATGCACACCCCTTAAAATTCTTTCTGCGTCAATGGATTTTGACCGTGAAATGACTATCAAAGAAACCCTTTCCATTCCTCAGGGAAAGCCTCTTCCTGCAGAAATACTGAAAATTGACGCAAGACCCTCATCCTGTGAGCTTAAAACTTTTGACAAAAGAGCAACTCTTCGCGGGGATATGTTGCTTACCATTCTTTACGGAACAGAAAACCCCGAGGAAAGTCCTGTTGAATTTATGGAATTTTCTCTTCCCTTTACAGAAGTTTTTGAAATCTCAGAGCTGAAAGAAAATTTTGAAATCGAACAGGATATTATAACAAAAAATATAAACTGCAATATTTTAAATTCGGACACCCCATCTCTTGATGTGGAAATACTTGCGGGAGTTTTCCTGAA
Organism: Clostridia bacterium; assembly: GCA_045537065.1. Taxonomy (GTDB): domain Bacteria; phylum Bacillota; class Clostridia; order Monoglobales; family Monoglobaceae; genus RGIG8709. The sequence goes on from JAZSOT010000045.1 coordinate 11,609, forward strand.
AGCATCCGAAACTGCGGAAATTTCCGTTATTGATGATGCTTTTTCCGAAAAGGAAAATCTTGAAATCAAGAAAAAAGCCTGCACAGTTGAGAGATTTTTAGACAGCTTTTATGTTCAGCTTCCGCAAAAAGAAATTTTTGAGGTTCCCGAATATCTTCCTGAAATTAAAAAGGTTTGCGACATTTCCCTAACCCCATCAGTTTGCGACATCAGTATTTCAGATGGAAAAATTCAGGTTAAGGGAAAAACCTCGGCAAATCTTTTATACATAACCTCATCATCCGAGCTTCCTGTGGCGGGATGTGAACAGGAATATGATTTCTGTCACAGCTTTGACCTGCCCTGTACCTGCATGGATGCAGTTTGCGAGGCAAAGGTTACTCCTGAGCATATAAGCTATACCCTGACAGGCGACAGACTTATAGAGCTTCGCATTATAACCGCACTTTCTGTTAAGTGCTTATCTTCTGACAAAACAATGCTTATTGAAGAAATTCAAAAAACTGATGTTGAGCCGGAGACTCTTCCAGAAATTGTTATATATTTTACCAAGACGGGAGACACCCTTTGGAATATTGCGAAGAAATACCACATTTCTCCCGACAAAATCGCATACGACAATGACCTTGCCCCGAATAATTTAGATACACCGTTTAAATGCGGAGAAAAGATAAAAATTATTTTGTAAAAAGTAAAGCGAGTGGAAATCCACTCGCTTTTTAAATCGCAAAAACACAAAGAGACATTATATTAATAACCCTAAAACAAATCACTGTGTGTGCCTGTTCTGGTTAGATACAAAATCAGTTCATTTTCCGAAATTTCATATATCAAAAGCCAATCAGGTGCAATATGACATTCCCTGCATCCCGAAAATTTCCCTGACAAACTATGGTCTCTGTTAAATTCCGGAAGTTTTTCTCCATTTGCGAGTTACCTGATTACATCTGCCAAAAGAGTGATGTTATATCCCCTCTTTTCAATTCTTTTCAAGTCTTTTTGAAATTTTGTGGTTGGTTTTATTGAATACATCATCCAAGAAGCTCCTTCATCATTTCATCAACATCTGTGTAAGACTTGCCTAGAGAAGGATTTTTCTTCATTGCTTTTACTTCTTCAATAGCCTCAATAGTTTCACTGTTCGGAACTCTCATAGAAATATCAAAAGGTATTCCCTGCTCTCTTACAGCTTGTTTGGCAGACAAGGTGAAAAATGTTGTCATATCCATTCCCAAATTTGAAACAAGCTCCTGAAGCTGAACTTTCAATTCTTCATCAATTCGCATAGTTATATTTGTTACTGCCATATTATTACCCTCCTTTATTATAATATTATCACAATATTATTACATTGTCAATATATTATATGTGCGTTGTATTTTTTTATACAAAGGACAAAAAAAGGACTTCCCTTTGAGGGGAGAAGTCCTGCTGACACAAAGGATTTTAAGTGCAAAGCAAAGAAAAAACACAGGCAATCCTTTGTGGATTGCCGAGTATTTTTCTGATGCATTGTGCCAAAATACAAAGTGTAAGTTGGGCTTATATCCTTAAAGGGAAGTCCCGATTAGAACAATCCGCTTATAACTCCGTTTTCGTCCACATCGATTTTCTCTGCGGCGGGAACTTTTGGAAGTCCGGGCATTGTCATAATCTCGCCTGTTAAAACAACGATAAACCCTGCACCTGCAGAAATTTTTACATTTCTTACGGTTACTGTGAAGTCTTCGGGAGCACCAAGCAAACTCATATCATCCGAAAAACTATACTGAGTTTTTGCCATACAAACGGGAAGATTTGAAAATCCCATTTCAGAGAGGCTTGCTATCTGTTTTGATGCTTCCTTGGTGTAATTAACCCCTTTTCCGCCGTAAATCTTCTTAACAACCGCCTCAATTTTATCTTCAATAGTGCCGTCAAGCTCATAGCTGAATGAAAAGTCGTTTTCCTCTTCGCAAAGTTTTACTACTGCCTCTGCAAGCTCCATTCCGCCTTCTCCGCCCTTTGCCCAAACATCGGAAAGGACAACATTTACCCCGAGAGCTTTACATTTTTCAATAATAAGCTCAATTTCTGCATCTGTGTCTGTTGGGAATTTGTTAACCGCAACAACACAAGGGAGCTTATACACATTTTTAATATTTGAAACGTGCCTTAAAAGGTTTGGAATACCTTTTTCGAGAGCATCAAGATTTTCTGCCCCTAAATCGGCTTTCGCAACTCCTCCGTGCATCTTAAGGGCACGAACAGTTGCAACCATAACAACCGCTGATGGTTTAAGTCCTGCATATCTACACTTGATATCAAGGAACTTTTCAGCACCTAAATCCGCACCGAAGCCTGCTTCCGTTACTGCATAATCCGAAAGCTTCATAGCCATTTTGGTTGCAATAACTGAGTTACAGCCATGGGCAATATTTGCAAAAGGTCCGCCGTGAACAATTGCTGGAGTTCCCTCCAAGGTCTGAACAAGATTTGGCTTTATGGCATCCTTTAAAAGTGCACACATAGCACCTGCCGCCTTCAGGTCACCTGCTGTTACGGGCTTATTCTCATAGGTATA
>JAZSOT010000018.1:0-21891 GCA_045537065.1 Clostridia bacterium
ATTACAAGAATTTTATAAAATATTTTTTATGCTCTGAGATTAAAGCCATTAACTTCAAATTCTTTTATGATTTTGTCCATAAATGCCTGAACTTCTTCCCCTGTTAAAGTTCTTTCAGCAAGTGAAAACTCAAATCTGACAGTTATACTCTTTATAGATTCGCTTTCATAAACATCAATAAGACTGGCATTTTTTAGTTCAGCTATATTTAATTTTTCCCATAGCTCTTTTAAATCACCAAATCTTTTTCCATCAGGCATAACAACAGAAAGGTCCATTTCAACTGACGGAAACTTTGAAGGCTCATCGAATAAAATATTTGAAATATCAACCTTTGCCATATCATCCATATCAATTTCAAAGCAAATAGCAGACGCATTCTTATCAAGCTTTGATGCATTATCAGGGTAAAGAGTGCAAAGTGTTCCGATTTTTTCATCACCAACCAAAATTTCAACAGTATTCTTTGGATGTTGCCACTTATGTTCAGGTTCAATATTTTCAAATTCAGCTTCAACATGTTTTAACGCAGATGTAATATATTTTACCATTGCTAAAGCATCAAAGAAAAGTTCCTTTTCTGTTTTATTTCTGTCAAATAAAACAACTCCAAGCTTTCTCTTTTCAATGCATAATCCATCACTATCAACACCTGAAACGACACGTCCTATTTCAAAAATACCAAAGCTTTCTGCATATCTGCGGTTCTCATAAGTGAAACTTAAAAGTGTTGGAATCATTGAATTTCTGATTGTTCCGTTTTCAGGAGTTGAAATATTAAGTATTCTAACATTGTCTTCAACATCAATTCCAAGCTTTTTATATTTCTTACCGTCACACCAGATATATGAATGAACTTCGTTTAACGCATATCTCTGAACAAGAATATCTTTTGTTCTTCTTTCTTCTCTTTTTTCAACAGATTCCCTGACGGGAACAAGACTTGATTTCGTTGTTGCTATTTCAAAGTTGTCATAACCATAAATTCTTGTTATTTCTTCAATAATATCTGCCTTTATTGTAACATCCTTTGTCGCTCTCCAAGTTGGCACTTTAACATTAAACACATTGTTATTAAGACTACAGTCAAATCCAAGAAGGGAAAGTGTGTTAACTATTTTTTCATTTTCAATATTAATACCTGTGTATCTATCAACATATTCTTTGTTAAATTCAAGTTCAATTACCGGATATTTATTAATATATTCATCAGTTATTTTTGAAACAGCCCTTGCTCCATTATCGTATTCTGATAAAAGATTTGCAAATCTATAAATTGCAGTAAGAGTAATTTCGGGATCTAAAACCTTTTCATATCTCATACTTGCATCTGTTCTGAGACCAAGACGGGAGGATGATTTTCTAACAGATACTCCATCAAAGTTTGCTGATTCTAAAACAACAGAAGAAGTTCCGTCAACAATTTCAGAATCTAGACCGCCCATAATACCTGCAATTGCAACAGGAATATCATCATTATAAATAAGGAGTGTGTCCTCATCAATCTCCCTTTCAGCACCATCTAAAGTTGTGAAATTCAATTTGTTATCAGGTGTTCCAACAGAAATCTTACTAATTTTATTTGCATCAAAAGCATGCATCGGTTGACCAAGTTCAAGCATAATATAATTTGTTAAGTCAGCAAGGAAGTTAATTCCTCTCATACCGCAATAATATAGTCTTATTCTCATATCAAGAGGACTCTTCTGTCTCTTTATATTATCAAATTTCATACAAGAATATCTATAGACTGTATCCTTTGCAGTTACATTTACAGGAACAAAATCATTCCCTTTATAATCAGGAACAGTAAGACTCAGTGGCTTTAATTCCTGACCTGTAAGAGCTGCAAACTCACGGGCAATACCATAATGTCCCCAAAGGTCAGGTCTGTTTGTAAGAGATTTATTATCAACTTCAAATACTATATCATCAATAGCATACAAATCTTTTAAATTTGCACCAACCGGAACATCATCATCAAATTCCATAATCCCGCTATGGTCATCACCAATACCAAGTTCTGCCTCCGAACAACACATACCCTGACTTTTATATCCTGCAACTGTGCATTCTTTTATATCACTTTCAGGAACTCTTCCTCCGGCTTTAACAAATGCAACCTTTTGTCCGAGAGCAACATTGGGAGCACCGCAAACACAATCATACACCTGATCACCTGTGCTGATTTTCAAAAGATGAAGTTTTTTTGATTCAGGATGGTTTTCAAAAGAAACCACTTCCCCAATATAAACATCCCTAAGGTCTTTTCCTTTATATATTATTCCTTCAACCTCTGCAGTTGAAAGAGTAAATCTTTGAATTAATTCCTCGATATTCTGACCGTCTAAATTAACATATTCTTTTATCCAATTCATTGAAACAAACATATCAAAATACCCCCTTACTCATTATAGAACTGTGAAAGTGATTTTAGATTTCCGCTGTTAAACACTCTGATATCACTTACACCATATTTCATCATAGCAAGTCTTGTGAGACCAAGGCCAAACGCAAAGCCTGTGTATTCTTCTGGGTCAATACCGCCTGCCTTTAAAACATTCGGATGAATCATACCGCATGGACAAAGCTCAAGCCAACCTGAATTTTTACAGGAAGGACATCCTTCTCCCTCACAGATAAGACATTTTATATCAAGCTCAAAACCAGGTTCAACAAATGGAAAAAATCCAGGTCTTAATCTTACTGTTATATCCTTTTTAAATACTTCCGAAAGCATAGTTTTCATAAAATAAATAAGGTTTGAAATAGAAATATCCTTATCTATCATTATTCCTTCCATTTGAAAAAACGTATTTTCATGGCACGCATCTGTTGACTCATTTCTAAAGCATCTTCCCGGAAACACTGCTCTTAGCGGAGCTCCGTATTTTTTCATAATTGCATTCTGGGCTGCCGATGTATGAGTTTTAAGAAGCTGATTTGAGCTTAAATAATAGGTATCCTGCATATCTCGAGCCGGATGATGTTTAGGAATATTAAGAGCCTCAAAGCAATGATAATCATCAACTATTTCAAAGTAATTTTCAATAGCAAATCCCATACTTTCAAATATAGCCTCAAGCTCACGCTGAATAACAGTTATTGGATGATATGAGCCTTTTTTCATATCACTTGGAAGAGTAATATCATATTTTTCAGTAGCTTCAATCAACTTCTTTTCTTCAAGCAAAATAATTTCTGCCTGCTTTTTTGAAATTCCTTTTTCTGCATACTGCTTTAGCTCATTAATAATTCTGCCAAGTTCTTTTTTCTCTTCAGGTGTTGCATTTTTAAGTTCAGACATTAAAAGAGAAATACTACCCTTTTTACCTAAAAAATCAACCCTCGTCTGTTCAATATCACTGACAGATACAGCATTTTTAAGTTTTTCATCAAATTCACTGCGAATACTTAAAACCTTATCTTTCATTATAAATTTTCATCCTTCCCTAGAAAATTAATTCTCAAAAAAAATAAGCCCGTCCCTGAAAAGGGACGGACATAAAATCCGCGGTACCACCCTAATTCGGAAAAATTCCGCACTTTAATCTGCTCTAATGCGGCAGCAACACATTCTGCTTAACGAATAACTTCTTTTCGCAGACAGCTCCAATGCTGAAATTCACATATAGTGTGTTTTAAAAATGCTCCCAGCCAATGACATTTTCTCTCTTAAAAACAAGGACTATAGCTACTTACACATTTTCTACGCCATTTTCTGTTATATTGTAACACTTTTTCAAATAAAAGTCAACAATTAATTTAAAATTACTTATCTGCAACAATGCTTGAAAGCCAGATTTCCTTTTTAATTAAAATGAGGCCGAAAAGCAATTTAAAAATTTCAACAAACTGACAACAAAAATAAACTTTTACTATAGGCAAGTCAGTAAGATAAGATAATACAAACGCCAGCGGAACAACTAACATCCATGAAATTCCGCTATCATAAAGAAAAGTTATTAAGGTTTTTCCCCCTGCCCTTATTATAAAATATACAGAATGAAGCATAGCATGGACAGGCATAAGCACTGCACTTATTAATATAAAAGATGCAGCAAGAGACTTTACATCACTTGTTGTATTATATATTTGCGGAAACAATTTTGCAAGCGAGGCCATAATAGCACCCACAATCAAACACATACCGCCTGAAAACCATATAAGTCTTGGAGCTGCCTTTTTTGCATCCTTATATTCCTCGGCACCAAGAAGCTGTCCCATTACAACTGCAATACCTGATCCCAGTGCAATAAACATAACATTAAACAGATTTATAACTGTGTTTGCAATATTAAGCCCCGCAACAACATTTATTCCTCTTACGGAATAACACTGAGTCAGTGTTGCAACACCAGCAGACCAGAAAAATTCATTAGTCATAAGCGGAATTAACCCTTTTTTTATAATCCTTTTTGCAAGTTCAAGAGGCACTTTCAAGGTTTTATAAAGCCCTGAAACAAATCCAAGCTTTTCAGCATTTCTATGCGTCCAGTAAATCACAATTGCAATTTGAACAATTCGTGACAAAACAGTTGCAATAGCGGCACCCCTCACTCCAAGCTCAGGAAAAAATCCAACACCAAAAATCAGAAAATAGTTAAAAACTGTATTAACAACAACTGCAACAATTCCCGAAACCATCGGCAGAACTGCCCTTCCACTCTCACGGAGAGTTCCTGAATATGCCTGTTCTAGTGAAAAAGGTACAAGCCCTATAAGCATAACAAACAAATATTCAAGAGCAAGTGAATATGTTTTTTCAAGGTCTGCCGCACCACCTGAATCATGGAGATATAATGAAATTAAATCTCCACCCCAAAAAACAAGTATTAATATAGCTATCAAGGCTATTACTACAACAGACAAAACTTTAAATCGAAACGTTTCAAGAACACCCTTTTTGTCACCTTTACCAAAATACTGGGCACTAAAAATTCCGGCACCTGAGACCGCACCAAAAATTGTTATATTATATATGAGCAAAATCTGGTTGACAATAGCTACCGCAGACATTTCTTCAGTTCCAATCTGCCCTACCATTATATTGTCAATCATTGCAACAAAATTTGTTATTAAATTCTGTATCATAACAGGAACAGCAATAAGCATTGTCCTTTTGTAAACAGAATGACCATTAAGTTCAGCTCTTCCCATTTTTCCTCCTACACAAGTCAATAGGCAAACATAAATGTTTGCCCTGACAATTAATAATTAACTTCTTTACCTTCTAATATATCTGCAATTCTCTTTGATGTTAGACCATCACCATAGGGATTTGATGCCTTTGCCATCTTATCATACTCCTCTTTATTTTCAAGGAGCAATTTAAAGCAATCATAAATTGTTTCCTCATCTGTTCCAACAAGCTTTAAAGTTCCTGCCTTTATACCCTCAGGACGCTCAGTTGTGTCACGCATAACAAGAACAGGCTTACCAAGAGACGGAGCCTCTTCCTGAATACCTCCGCTATCCGTCAATATAAGATAACTCTTTGCAAGGAAATTATGAAAATCAAGAACTTCCAAAGGTTCAATAATCCTTATTCTGTCACAATCTCCAAGTATTGAATTTGCAGTTTCTCTCACAACAGGATTCATATGAATTGGATAGACCGCTTTTATATCAGGATGCTCGTCAATAATTCTTTTAATTGCACGAAACATATTTTTCATAGGCTCTCCCAAATTTTCTCTTCTGTGAGCAGTTATCATAATAAGTTTTGAATCCTTTGCCCATTCAAGAATTTCGTGGTTATAGTCATCCCTCACTGTAGTTTTCAAAGCATCTATAGCTGTGTTTCCTGTCACATAAATATCTGCTGGATTCTTTCCTTCTTTTACAAGATTATCTTTGGAAAGCTCTGTTGGAGAAAAATGATATTTCGCAACAATGCCAACCGCTTGTCTGTTAAATTCCTCCGGATATGGTGAATAAATATTATATGTACGAAGGCCTGCCTCAACATGCCCTACAGGAATTTGAAGATAAAAACAAGCAAGTGCAGTGACAAATGTTGTGGAAGTATCACCATGGACCAAAACAACATCTGGCTTTTCTTTTTCAAGTACATCCTTAATCCTGTTGAGTATATTGGTTGTAATATCAAAAAGAGTCTGTTTATCCTTCATAACAGATAAATCATAATCAGGAACAACATTAAAAGCCTCAAGGACCTGATCAAGCATTTGTCTGTGCTGACCGGTTACCAAAACCACAGTCTCTATATTCTCTCTTGACTTCAATTCATTTACCAATGGGCACATTTTTATAGCTTCCGGTCTCGTACCGAAAACAAGAATCACTTTTTTCATGATTTTTTCCTTTCGCTAGCCAAATATACTTTAATTAAGCTTCGGCAATATTTAAAATTTCCTTTGGATTATCAATAATTATATTAGCATTCGCATCTTCAAGTTCTCCTCTATCCCTGAATCCCCATAAAACACCGACAGAATAAAGCCCTGCTGAAGTTCCGGTTTTCATATCAACTGCAGTGTCTCCAATATAAAGACAATCTTCTTTCTCCACATTAAGAATATCAAGGATTTCAAATACTGCATCGGGACTTGGCTTTATAGCAACACCCTCTCTCTGCCCGAATACAACATCAAAATATCCTTTCCCAAAGAATATTTCAACTACTGATTGGGTTGTAAAATTCGGTTTATTAGATAAAACCGCAATTTTAATCCCTCTTTTCTTGAGTTCGTCAAGAGTTTCTCTTACACCCTCATAAACATCGGTTTTATAAAGAACATCAGCATCATATGCTTCATTATAATCCTTAAAAGCCTTTTTAAAAATTTCTTCATCCTCACAGCCATGAAATTTCAGCATTCTTCTCACCAAAATTTCTGCTCCGTTTCCAACCATATATTTATATTCGTTTTGCTCGATAGCAGGAAATCCATTTTTCTCAAGTGCAAGGTTTCCGTAATACTCAATTGTTTTAATGGTATTTAAAAGTGTTCCGTCTAAATCAAAAATACAAGCCTTTTTCATAATCTAAATTCCTTTATTCAAGTATAAAATCTCCAAAAAATTCACTTCTGTGAAAATCAGGAGCCTCTGTTTTTATTGGGTAATATGAGAGAAAATGAACTCTCTCGGTTTCATCACCGCACTTATAAAGGTTTCCCTTCATATTCTTTGAGTGACCGCCAAATATTTTATCAATAAGATCAAAAGGTATAACATACTGAAGTGTCCACAAATCCTCTTCAACTTTTGAAATAATATTAAAACAGTCTCTGTCCATATATTGTTTTTCACCATCATCACGGCCGGTTCTTAGATTAAAATACATTGTTCCGAACGGATTAAGTTCAAAATTCATATATCTTTTATCGCCTTCTTTAGGACAGATAAAAAATTCCATACAGCTATCTTTATAAATTTCGCCGTTTTTCTCGGTTACTCTTGCAAGAAGAGGTTTTTCATCTGTTTTCATCTGAATATATATTCCATTTTCGTTATAAAGAAGTTTAGCGGTTGTTTTCGGACAATAATCATATTCTGCCCAGTTTATAGTGCTGATTTCTGCAACATTTGCACTATCCCATGCTTCATCATAAATATCAGTTATATTTCGGTCAGTTTTTTTTATAATATACATAACTTCACTCTCCGATTACATTTTGAAATATTTTACCATATTAAAACCAAAATGTCAATTACATTAGACTGTATATAATTTGATAAATATGGAAAATATAAATTATACTGCACACAAAGACAAGTAAGTTCTAAAAATTATTCTCCGGCATATACTTTTTATATCTTATATTTAGTATTTATACGGATTTTTGGGGAGTGAATAATAAATGAACAATTCAATTTTTATTGAAAACAATAAAGCATCAATAACAGGTATTGTTGCTAATGAACCTGTTTTTTCTCACGAGGTTTACGACGAAAAATTTTACCAGTTTACAATTGAAGTCCCAAGACTTAGCGAAGTTAAAGACTTTATCCAGGTTACAATTTCAGAAAAGCTTTTATGCTCTGCCAATCTGGAAATCGGCAAAAAGATAAAAATAAACGGTCAATTCAGGTCTTACAACAACTATTCAAACATTGGAAATAAACTAATCCTGACAGTATTTGTTAAAGATATTGAAATAATAGATGAAGATAATGCCTCTGAAGAAGATAATCCAAACTATATTTATTTAAAAGGCTATATCTGTAAAGAACCTATATACAGAACAACTCCTTTTGGAAGAGAGATTTCGGATATACTTATAGCCGTTAACCGTTCATATAACAAATCTGATTATATCCCTTGTATTGCCTGGGGAAGAAATGCAAAATATGCATCAACACTTTCAGTTGGTGACTGCATCTCCATTTCAGGAAGAATTCAAAGCAGAAATTATCAAAAGAAAATTAATGAGGAGGAATTTGAAAATAAAACAGCTTATGAAATTTCAATTAGTAAAATTGATATTATAAAACACTTTGAAGATATATATGAAACATATAACTAAATATAAAAAAAGGGGTTATAACAACCCCTTTTAATAATTATCACAATTTATTTGAAAATAGCTTTGAGGGTGACTGCATACCGGGCAAACTTTCGGTGCATTAGTGCCCACAACAATATGTCCGCAATTTCTGCATTCCCACACCTTTACCTCGCTCTTTTCAAAAACCTTTTTAGTTTCAACATTACTGAGCAGTTTTCTGAATCGTTCTTCATGTCTTTTTTCAATATCCGCAACCATTCTGAATTTTTGGGCAAGCTCGGTAAATCCTTCTTTTTCTGCAGTTTCAGCAAATCCTGCATACATATCTGTCCATTCAAAGTTTTCTCCGTCTGCGGCAGCCTCAAGGTTTTTTGCTGTATCCCCTATACCGCCAAGCTCCTTAAACCAAATTTCCGCATGTTCTTTTTCGTTATTTGCAGTTTCAATAAATAACGCCGAAATCTGTTCAAATCCTGCCTTTTTTGCAACTGATGCAAAATAAGTGTATTTATTCCTTGCCTGAGATTCTCCGGCAAATGCAGCTTCAAGATTTTTTTCAGTCTGTGTACCCGAGTATTTCGTCAGGGATGGTGACTCACTAATAATCTCAAGTGCACTTCCCGTTGCATTACACTCTGGACAAACCGGCTCAGTTCCCACCGGAACTTCAAAAACCACACCACACAAGTTACACTTATATTTTTTCATATAACTACCTCCTCGCCTTTATCGAGGAGAGTTTCTCTCCTCTCGGCTTAAATTTTAACCTTAGGATTAAACACCCTGTCGTGCTCTTCAAGGGCAAACCTATCTGTCATACAGGATATATAATCACATATAAGTCTTGCCTTTATTTTGTCACAACTTTGATAGTTATATTCATTAAATCTGGAAAAATTATCAAGTCTGTATTTCCATTCAGGCGGCAGAAGGTCTGTATTTTCAAAGAATGCATCATAAAGTTCTCCCACAACTCTTTCCGCCTTATAATCCATCATTTGAACTGTTGTTGTGTTATATAATGTGTCATTAACAAATTTCTTAAATTTTAAAAACAATTGCATTGTTTCATCTGATATATCTGCAATGTTTATATTGTCATCTGCAAGTTTTTCAACATCCGAAATGGTTTCAATATGATATTTCACAAGATTATCATATGTCGAGTATGTAATCTTTTCAACAAAATAATTTATAAGCTTTGATATAAAGTTAACCCTATCATATTTATCATAACTAATTTCAATTCCTGTCTCACTTAGAATTAATTCCTTAATACTTTCAAAATGTGCTCTCATATCTTCATTGCATTTGCAGTTTTTCTCCAGAATACCTGACTTTATACCATCATCAAGGTCATGGCAGGTATATGCAACAGTATCAACCAATTTAATAAGCTGTCCCTCTATCGTTGAACACACAGTATATGGTTTAAGCTCGGAAAATTCTCCCGTTCTATCCCCATTATGCTTTAATATCCCCTCTCTTACCTCCTTTGTAAGATTAAGGCCCGAATATTCATCAGCTTTTCTGTTTTCAAGCATATCAACAACTCTTAGGCTCTGTTCGTTATGAAAAAAGCCGGGTAAACCAACCATTTGTAGCTTTTTGGAGAAAACGCCCTCTGCAGCATGGCCAAATGGAGTGTGACCCAAATCATGTCCAAGAGCTATTGCCTCTGCAAGCTCCTCATTCAATGCAAGAGATTTTGCGATACCTCTTGCGAACTGTGCAACTTCCAGAGAATGAGTAAGTCTTGTTCTAAACTGGTCGCCTTCGTGGTTTACGAAAACCTGAGTTTTATACATCATTCTTCGGAAAGCAGAAGAATGGATAATTCTGTCACGATCTCTTTGAAACTCGCTTCTGTTTTCAAATCCACAAATCTTTTCTTCATATTTTCTCGACCCGTTTGTGGGCCATTTTGCAGCATATGGAGCATAAATTTCTCCATATGCCTCCTCTATTTCTTTTTTTAAACGAATAATCGGATATCCCTGTTTCATAACGGCTCCTTTTTATCTTTTATCAAGCGGTATATAATTTGCATTTTCTGCAACAGACTTATAAGCAGGACGAATAATCTTATTTGTGTTTATAAGCTCTTCCAAACGGTGAGCACTCCACCCTGCAATTCTTGCAACGGCAAAAAGCGGAGTGTATAGCTCATCGGGGAGTTCAAGCATAGAATATGCAAACCCGCTATAAAAATCAATATTGGGACTAACCCCCTTATATATCTTTCTTTTCTCAGATATAACTTCAACTGCAAGTCGGGCAACATTTTTATATAATACATATTCATCATTTCTACCCTTTTCATCGGAAAGCTTTTTCACATATTTTTTGAAAATTTCTGCTCTTGGGTCAGAAAGTGAATATACAGCGTGCCCCATTCCGTAAATTAGTCCTGATTTATCAAATGCCTCTTTATTTAAAAGTTTTACTAAATAATCCTTAATAAGTTCATCATCATTCCAGTCTTTAACATTCTTCTTTATGTCTTCAAACATATATTTAACCTTTATGTTTGCTCCACCGTGCTTTGGACCTTTTAGCGAACAAAGAGATGCTGCCACGGATGAATATGTGTCTGTTCCTGATGATGTTACAACATGGGTTGTGAAAGTTGAATTATTTCCTCCACCGTGTTCTGCATGAAGTACAAGAGCAAGGTCAAGAAGCTTTGCTTCAACTTCGGTGTATTTTTTATCAGGTCTCAAAAGTCTTAAAAGATTTTCGGCTGTGGAACATTCAGAAGACGGGCGATGAATATACATACTTTTTCCTTTAACCTGATGATTATATGCATGATATGCATATGTGGCAAGAAGAGGAAAATTTGAAATAAGCTGAATACACTGTCTTAAAACATTGGGTATGCTTATATCACTTGAATTTTTATCGTAGGAAGATAATGTCAAAACACTTCTTGCAAGTGAATTCATAATATCATTGCTTGGAGCTTTCATTATAACATCACGGACAAAATTTGCAGGTAAAGTTCTGTACTTAACAAGTAAAGACTTAAATGCATCCAGTTCATCCTCCTTTGGTAAAACACCAAATAATAGAAGATAAACCGTTTCTTCAAATCCAAATCTGTCCTCATTTATGAACCCCTCTGTAAGCTCATTTATGTCAATCCCTCTATAATATAACTCTCCCTTAATAGGTGTTGAAACACCATCTTTTTCAATATAAGAATTAATGGTTGAAATTTCCGTAAGACCTGTTAAAACACCTTTTCCGTCAACATTTCTAAGTCCTCTTTTAACTTGGTGCACAGAATATAAATCAACATCTATAGTGCTGTTTTCACGGCATAATTCTGCCAAATTGTTTATTTCCGGGGTGATAGCTGAATAATTTAGTTTTGCTATTTTAAACAACTCCTTTATTATTTAATTATACCTCAAAATTCTCATCAAAAATTGAGATTTGATTAGGCTCAATAGTATCTTCATCACGAAGAACAGCCCCCTTTGCAGGAATATTCTTTGTTTTATAATGAGAAAGATTATATATTCCCGATTCTTCTGTTGTTACTATATCTGTTACAACACTTCCTTTTTTTAAGGTCATAACCGCAACACCCTGAGTATTTTTGGTTGTTTTTATTGCTATACTTTCTGAATTAAAGAGAAGAACTCTATCACCAGAATTTTTGATAATAAACTCTCTGTCTTCACTGATATAAATTATCTTAACAAGAGGTGATGAAAGCGAATATGCATTTGATAGCTTTTTGCGGTTTGTTTTTGTTTCATAGCCTTTCAAATCAACCTTTGCAATTTTACCGTTTTCAAAACAGAAAAGAAGATTTCCAGAATAGTTCTCGGTTATAACAATACCAACAATACTTTCGTTTTCTTTCATAGAGAAAAGGTTAGGCATATACTCACCAAGCTGACTTGCCTTGCAATCAGGAATATCATAAACCTTGGTTTTATAAACTTCTCCTGATGAAGAAAATGCAAGTAAATCTGCTTTGTTTCCTGTTTCGATTTCCTGAACTATCTCATCCCCCTCTTTAACACGCTGTTCACCGCTTGTACGAAGAGAAACAAGGGAAATCTTTTTAAGGTAATTTTCTCTTGTTCTAAATATCTTTGAACGATAATCTTCGATAAAGTTATCATCTTCGATTGGAGTTATGTCAGAATCCATTATAATTCCTGATTTTCTTTCTGTTCCATATTTTTTACTGATTTCTTTGAGCTGTTTTTCAATAATCTTCTCAATTTTCTTGTTGTCAGCAAGAGTATCTTTAAGTTCTTTTATTTCTTCCTCAAGGTCGTGAATTTCCGCTGTCTTCTTCAAAATATAGTCTTTATTCAAGTTTCTCAGTTTTATTTCAGCAACAAATTCCGCCTGAACTTCATTAATTTTAAACCCATCCATAAGATTTGGAACAACCATAGAATCATCAGGTGTTTCCCTGACAATCTTTATAGCCTTATCAATATCAAGCAAAATAAGTTCTAAACCCTTGAGCAAATGAAGCTTTTCGCTCTTTTTGTCAATATCAAACTGGATAGACCTTTTAAGACAGCTTTTCCTGAATCTTAACCATTCAGATAGTATATCATTGATTCCAAGAACCATTGGTGAGCCTTCAACTAAAATGTTGAAATTACAACCAAAGGAATCCTGAAGTGAAGTTAACTTATAAAGCTTTTCCATAAGTTTTTCAGGGTCTGTTCCTTTTTTTAGGTCAATAGTGATTTTAAGACCCTTAAGGTCGGTTTCATCACGAATATCCGAAACCTCTTTAAGCTTTCCACCTTTTATAAGCTCAATTATTTTTTCAATTATGGCTTCAACAGTTGTAGTATATGGAATTTCATATATATCAATACAATTTGATTTTTTATCATAATTATATTTTGCCCTGATTTTAAAGGAGCCTCTGCCTGTTGAATATATTTCACGCATTTCTTCCTGATTATAAATTATGTCTCCCCCTGTTGAAAAATCAGGTGCTTTTAAAACATCAAGAATATCTGCCTCCGAATTTTTCATAACCCTTATTGTTGCATCACAGATTTCTTTCAAGTTAAAACTGCATATATTAGAAGCCATACCAACCGCAATTCCCTGATTTGGATTTACGAGGACATTTGGAAACGAAACAGGAAGTAACGTTGGCTCTTTCATTGAACCATCATAGTTATCAACAAATTTGATGGTGTTTTTATCTATATCTCCAAAAACCTCAGAACATATTTTTGAAAGCTTAACTTCCGTATAACGGGAAGCAGCATATGCCATATCTCTTGAATACTGCCTACCAAAGTTACCCTTAGAATCAACAAGAGGATGTAGAAGTGCCATATGCCCCTCTGTAAGTCTGACCATAGCCTCATAAATTGCGGCATCACCATGAGGATTAAGCTTCATAGTTTGTCCAACAACATTTGCTGACTTTGTTCTTGCATTATTTAAAAGCCCCATTTTATACATAGTGTATAAAAGCTTTCTGTGAGACGGCTTAAACCCATCAATTTCAGGAATAGCTCTTGAAATAATAACACTCATAGCATAAGGCATATAATTCTGCTCTAAAGTATCTGTTATATTTTGATTTTCAATAATTGGTTTCTTAGTCATTAATTTTTCCTCTCGTTTTTATTCAATGTTTTTAGTATATAAAGACTGTATAATCTAGATGCCAGGCTTTTTAGTAACAGCCTTGTGTTAAGTTAGAACCATAAAATTGATTTAAAAGCATTTTCAAGATAAATTAATTCAAACACAGTAATTAACCATAACACACCATCAATCCAAATGTTCTTTTTTGCAATTTTCTTATTTTTAGCAAATAAAATATACTTGATTATCGTAAATATGGCAAGTAACCCAAAAACAATATATTGTAAATATGCAAATCTCATAAAGAGCAATGGCATACCAAAAGCCAAGCTTAACCGCCTGAAAAAGCCATACAAAGGCGTTCCTATACTACACACCATCAAAGCATAAAAAATCGAACCAAGATTTAAAACACACATTACGATATGTATTATTTTATTGGTTTTATCCATCCTTTCCATATGCGATTTCTCCTTTCGACAGCATTCGACAATCTTTATATGATTTTGTCAAGTTAGGGACAAAAAAATTATTCGCCGAGCAATTCTACTTTTATCTCTCTGTAGCTTTCCATTAATGCCGAACTCTTTTTAGATAAATCTTCTGTATATGTATTATAGCTACCCTTACATAAAATCACAAAATCCACATAATCAGAGTAAGCATAGTATAATTCCTTAAATTCATCATATGCATCTTCAAATTTTTCAGGAGGGTTTTTAAGTTTTCCAAGATAAATATCAATTTCGCTTTGCTTATTTCTAATGTCTGTAATCTTGCCTGTAAACTCTTCATCAGCAAACAGATTACTTAAAGCTTCATTAAAGTCTTTTGCAGTTTTTGTATATTTCGCAGTATTTTCATTATCTTTATCAAAAATTGCATTATTCCACACAGAACATATCTGATTACCGACATTTTCAGCATCAGCAGACACTGCCATTATTTCGTCCACCGCAGTACATATCTCTATATTGTAGTTTTCAGTTCTTATGTTATTTGATACAAACAATACTATTGAAATTAACAGCACAAAACATATGACGGAAACCCAAAACCATTTCTTCTTAAATATTCTTTTGGACTTCTGTTTTCCATCTGATTTTATCTCAAGTGAGTTTAACGGATAGCCACAATTAGAACAAATATCTGTCAAAGTATCAGTAAACGCACCGCATTCAGGGCAAATCAACATTGTTTTTTCTGCATTTACATCATCAATAAGTTGATGTCCACATCCCACACAAACTTTTGCTTTGTCGCTTATTTCCTTATTACAATTAGGACAGTTAATTAGTGCCATTATAATTCCTCCTACCATTTTCGTATATATCACACTTTGTAAAACTACAAACTAATCAATCACAATAAGGGTCAATAGGATACCAATCTATTTGACGCATATCATCATATTTTGCTCGTTCCTTATTGTTTATTTTCTTCGAATCAATTTTATTTTTTGTTTTCTTTACTTCAGCATTTTTATTATTACTCTTCTTCTCTGTTTTTTTCATTGTATCTATCTCCTTTCAATTCTCCTCAATATTTATACAAACAAATTTTATCCCTTGTATATCAAACTTTAATAACACTGAGCAATTACTACAGATAATCAATTCTTCACATAATTCAGCAAATCGGAAATCTGCATGCGGTCTGAGAAGTCTCCATCCGCATCACAGAGCTTAATCAAAAGCTTTTCCATTTCGCTGGGGTCTTTTTTGGAAAGCATAATCTTTTTAAGTGTTTTAAGAGCTGTTCTATGTACTACACTAAGTTCATTCAATACCATTTTCCCTATGAAATTAAAAAGCTTAACATTATCTGGCACACCGTTTCTAAAATTCTTATTGGCAACAAGCTTATCATAATATTCTCTGCAATCTATAGGTGTTATTCCCGTTGTATATACAGCTATTTTTTTATTTTTCAGGCTATCTATATTTTTTGTTATGAGACTTACTCCGTTTATAACCTCTGCATAAAGTCCACCGCCATATATGATTGTATCAAATTCCAATATTTCATTGGCGGTTACATTCTTTGCATCCAAAATTTTGCAACCAAGCTCTTCCCCTATCCATTCAGCATATTTTTTAGTTGAGCCGTATTTGGTTTTATATATAACAATAGCATTCATAAAAATACACTCCTAAATCAGGCTTTAATTCTTAACTTTTTCAAATACTCTTTTTGCCCCGTTGTAATTCTAAAGCTTTCAACAGCTTTTTGTATTGTCTTATTATGAGTCCACACATCAAGCACTTTATTATCTAAATAAGGCAAAGCATAATTATACTGTTTTGCAAGCGCAGTTGCAAAATACCACGCACGCATCATATTTATATAATATTCATCTGATTTCACGTCTGCAACAATCCAAAGATATTCTTCCTCAAAATTATCATCAAGATAAAAGCTCATTAAAAGATTAATAGCATATCTAACCGCATAAACATCTTTTGATTTTAGCCATTTATTTATGTGTTTCAAAAGCTTTTCAGGCTCTTTTTTCAAAGCCTTGGGTTTCATACTGTCGCAGGTTGCCCAGTTATCAATATATGGCAAAAAAACATCTATTTTTTCTACGCATTTATCAAAGTCTTTTTCTTTTTCAATTAAAAATGCATGAAGATTGTTCTCTTCAAAATATTTATGAGGAAGCTCATTTAAAAAGTCATCATAATTTTCTAAAGCTTTTGCATATTTTCTGAGAACAGGCACTCTTATTCCTATAACTCTGTTTTTTTGGACAGTTGGCATAAGTTTTGAGCTAAATTCCTTATATTCTTTTTCACCCATTGAAATGAGTTCTTTTTGTATAGCTGATTTTATATTAATCACCCCAAAGCTACAAAATTCTACATAACATCTGTGAAATCAATATATTTATAGCCGTTTTCTGCTATATGTTCTTTTCTGCCTGTTAAGTTATCCCCAAGAAGCAGTTCAAAAACTCCCTGAGTTTTTTCAGCATCTTCTGGAAGAACCTTAATAAGTCTTCTTGTTTCAGGATTCATTGTTGTTTCCCACATCATTTCAGGCTGATTTTCACCAAGACCTTTGCTTCGCTGAATAGTGTATTTTGTACCTTCAAGTTTAGCTATAATTTCCGCTTTCTCCTTTTCATCATATGCAAAATATGTTTTATTTTTCGCATTAATCTCATAAAGCGGAGATTCTGCTATATAAACATATCCCTCTTCAATAAGTGTTGGAGCAAGCCTGTATATCATTGTAAGAACTAAAGTTCTTATCTGAAATCCGTCAACATCAGCATCGGTGCATATTATAACCTTATTCCATCTTAAATTATTAATGTCAAAGGAATTAAGTTCTTTATTATGTTTGGTTTTTATCTCAACTCCGCATCCTAAAACCTTTAACAAATCAACAATAACATCACTTTTAAAAATTCTTTCATAATCAGCCTTAAGACAGTTTAGAATCTTACCTCGAATAGCCATTATTGCCTGAAATTCGCTGTCTCTGCCAAGCTTACAAGCACCAAGAGCAGAATCACCCTCAACTATATAGACTTCTCTTTTTTCTATATCCTTGCTTCTGCAGTCAACAAATTTCTTAACTCTATTTATAGCATCCATTTTGCCGTCAAGCTTTTTCTTAATATTTGTTCTTGTTTTTTCTGCAGTTTCACGGCTTCTCTTATTTAAAAGAACCTGCTCTGCAATACGCTCTGCATCCATTTTATTTTCTATAAAATAAATATCAAGCTGTTCGCGCAGGAATTCTGTCATGGCATCCTGAATAAACTTATTTGTTATTGATTTTTTTGTCTGGTTTTCATAGCTTGTTAAAGTTGAAAAAGAATTACTTACCAAAACCAGGCTATCCTGAATATCAACAAATAAAATCTTTGATTCATTTTTTGTATATTTATTTGTACTTTTTATATACTTATCAATAGCATAAGTAAAAGCATTTCTAACAGCCTTATCTGGTGCTCCGCCATATTCCAAAAAGCTTGAATTGTGATAATATTCAATTATATTAACATCATTATTGAAACAGAAAGCAAAGCTCATTTTAACCTTATATTCTTCCTTATCCTCTCTATCACGACCCCGACGCTCTGCCTCTATATAATGAATCTGAGTTTTTTCCTTCTCCTTAGAAATTTCTTTTACATAATCTGTTATACCATTATCATAAAGATACTCAAATTCTTCAAATTTACCTTTCTCTATTTCATTATATAATAAAAATTTTACCCCCGAATTAACAACAGCCTGCTTTTTCAAAACATTCTGGAAAAAATCTATAGGAATATTAATATCTGTAAAAACATCAATGTCAGGCTTCCACTTTATTTTTGTTCCTGTATGTCTATGTCTGAACTCCTGTTTTTCAAGTCCGCCCACATTTTCACCTTTTTCAAAATGAAGATTATATTTAAATCCATCTCTCAAAACTTCAACATCCATATATTCGGAGCTATACTGTGTTGCGCAGGCACCAAGACCGTTTAATCCAAGGCTAAATTCATAGTTTTCTCCAGAATTATTCTTATATTTTCCTCCTGCATACATCTCACAAAATACAAGCTCCCAGTTAAATCTGTTTTCTCTTGCATTAAAATCAACAGGAATACCTCGTCCCATATCTTCAACAAGAATTGAGTTATCAAGATATCTTCTAACGGTTATAACCTTACCAAAGCCCTCTCTTGATTCGTCAATTGAGTTTGATAATATTTCAAAAACAGAGTGCTGACAGCCTTCTAATCCATCAGAGCCAAAAATAACTGCCGGTCTTTTTCTGACACGGTCAGCACCCTTTAAAGATACAATGCTGTCATCATCATATTTCTTTGCACACATTTACAATAACCTCCGTTTTTTATCTTAAGAATATTATACCAAAAAGAAATTTTATTTCAAGTCTTCTAATCCATTTTTATAAGTTCAAAAACATACATTTCAGCTGCCTTTTCACCTGAAATTTTTCCGCTTTTTATCTTTCTGTCATACTCTATACCTTTTTTTATCATTCTTTTAAGATATGGTTCACCAATTTTTTTACTTTGTGCAATCATTTTATTTATAACAAAATCAGGTCTTGGAAAATCAAGATACGAAGAAATCTCTTTAACTGTTGCTCTGTCGCTGTTTAAAAGTTTAACAAGCAAAAGTTCATAAAGCTTTCCCGAAATACTTGAAATGACAACTGTTGGTTTTTCACCGCTTTCTAATAAATTTAAAAGCTTTTCTGTTGCCTTGTGTCTATTTTGATTAACAATATCATCAAACATCTCATATATCTTATATTCACTAGTTTTAACAACCAGAGCATCTATATCTTCCCGTCTTATTTTACTACTATCACCAGAAAATATTATCAGCTTATTTACTTCGCTGAAAATACGGGACATAGACTGACTACACGCATTTATTATAAACGAAATATCCGCAGGAGAAACACTTTTTCCTGCATCGGAAAACATTTTGTCAACCCATACTGACAATTGATTAACTGTTAATATATCAAAAAATACTACTCCGCCTATCTTTTCAATGAACTCAATATTTTTTTCTTTTTTCTTGTCAAAGCTGTCCTCAACAAAAATAATATGAATATATTCAGGAACATTTTCTATATACTCTTTAAGCCTCTTATAGTCATTTGTATTGGCATTATTAAACCAACCTGTGTTTTTAGCTATAACAACCTTTTTTTCGGTTACGAAAGGAAGAAAATCACACTCTTCAATAAATGCTTTTATATCTGCATCTTTGCCCTCAAACTTCGAGCATCCAACAGCTTCATACTCTTCTGGAATAACTCTTCTTTTTATTGATTTTATTTTGTTTTCTATCAAAAAGCTTTCAGGACCATAAAAGAAGTACACTCTTTTTAAGGCTCCTTTTTTTATTTCATTATCAAGTGTTTTAATATCCATATCCTGCCACCTCCTGCCTTGAAGTTTTAACATTTATAGAACCGTTTTCATCAACAACAAATGTAATATCACCTTTTAAATCCGTTCTCAAAACTTCTGTATTATACTTTTTTAATCTTTTCAGAACATCTATATGCGGAAATCCATCTCTGTTATTTTTTCCACAGGAAATCACCGCATACTGAGGAGAAACAACATCCAAAAAAGTATATCCTGACGATGTTTTTGACCCATGATGTGCAACTTTAAGAATATGTGAGTCAAGGTCTATATTATTATATATGGCATTTTCTGCGTCTTCTTCTATATCTCCTGTAAATAAAGTCCTGACACCATTATAATCAACTGTGAAAACCAAAGAATCATTGTTTTCGTTATGATTTTCTTTTGTATTATTATACTGATAATAGCTTGGAAACCAAGCTTTTATAAAAACTCTGTCATTATCAAAAATAACATCGCCAATTCTTGATTCAATTACATTTATATTCATATCTTTACAAATATCTTTAATCTTATCTTCAAAAAGAGATTCATTTCCATAGTCATAAGGGGCATACAAAACATCCACCCTCATATTATCCTCAAGCATTTCCAATATGCCCGATGCATGGTCTGAATGATAGTGACTTAAAATAACTGCATTGATATGTTTAATTCTTTTTCTTGCAAGATAAGGCTTGATGTATTTTTCATATGACCCCTCATCTCCGCCATCAACAAGAATCCTATAACCAGCGGGAGTCTTTATATACGCACAGTCGCCTTGTCCCACATCTATGAATGTTATTTCAAAATCGTCACCTTCCGTTTCAAAACAACTGTTTACTGCCACAAAAGATAATATAGCAGCAATAATGCACAAAAGGATAAACCTTAATATGTAACTATGTTTAAATTTCTCTTCCATAACAAACCCTATTTTTAAAAAAGACGCCCAAAGGCGTCTTTTTTATTTTTAATTAAATATTCGTCTAACTGCAGCAATTCTCAACGAGTAGTTTCCTGTTGTAACACTTTCAAAACGAACAGTTTCGCCCGACTGAGGTGAATGAATCATCATCCCTCCGCCAACATATATGCCAACATGATTAACGTATCCACTGCTGTTTTTAAATCCAATAATATCTCCCGGTCTCATTTCACTGGTCGGAACCCATGTACCATTAACCATCTGGTCGTTTGCAACACGATTAAGTGTAACACCAAACTGTTTATATATGTAATAAACAAATCCACTGCAATCAAAGCCTCTCGGAGAAGAACCGCCATATAAATACGGTGTTCCAAGATATTTTTTAGCAAGCTCAACAACAGCTTGTCCTTTTGAGGAAACCACAGCACTTCTTGATGGAAGATTTTCAACAAACTGAGACGGAACAACTAAATACTGTCTTGAAACATATCCCTCTGTTCCATTATATGAAATTCTTGCCCATTCCGGCTCAAGCCATAAAATTTTAACCTTGCCGGCATATGGAACCTGTCCCACAACAGATGAAGCAGTTGATGCTTCTGATCTTATATTAAGAGAGGTTGCCTTTACAATTCTATATATATCTTCCTCCGCATGTATTACGCAAAAGGATGATGCAATTATTACAAAAGTAAGTATAAATATAACTAACTTGACTAATCTAGTCTTTATCACTTTATTACCTCCTATGTACCCTTCCAGTTCCTAAATACACCTCTTTTATTTAAAATACATTCATATTATACTATAAAATACGTTATTTGTCAAATATATTTTAAAGTTATGTTACAATTAGGTTACATTTTCCATTATAGAAATAAAATTTATAAAAAAGTTGTTGACAAATCCAATTATGTGTATTATAATATATTAGTCTCTTAAAGAGAGAATTTTTATGGATCTTTAGCTCAGTTGGTTAGAGC
>JAZSOT010000012.1:0-2137 GCA_045537065.1 Clostridia bacterium
TATTAACTTGTTAGACGGCTATGAAATTCTTGAAATTGCAAGCACGGGACTTGCTGGTCTTAACAGAGGAAGCGCTAATGTCATCTATTTGGATGATGAAGAAGAGTAGTCTAAATTAGGGAAACCTATGATATTATAAAATCATTACATAAATGGAGGATGCTTAAAATGGCAAAGATTTATTATCAGGAAGATTGTAACATCTCTTTATTAGAGGGCAAGACAATCGCAGTTATCGGTTACGGTAGCCAGGGACATGCACATGCATTAAACGCAAAGGAATCAGGATGCAACGTTATTATCGGTCTTTACGAAGGCTCTAAGTCTTGGGACAAGGCTGTTAAGCAGGGCTTTGAAGTATATACCGCAGCAGCAGCAGCTAAGAAGGCTGACGTTATCATGATTCTTATCAATGATGAATTACAGGCTTCTATGTACAAGAAGGACATCGAGCCCAACTTGGAAGAAGGCAATATGTTAATGTTCGCTCATGGTTTCAACATTCACTTCGGACAGATTGTTCCTCCGAAGAACGTAGACGTTACCATGATTGCTCCTAAGGGACCCGGACACACTGTAAGAAGTGAGTATCAGGCAGGCAAGGGTGTTCCTTGTTTAGTAGCTGTACATCAGGATGCTTCCGGCAAGGCTTTGGATAAGGCTTTGGCTTATGCACAGGCTATCGGTGGCGCAAGAGCAGGTGTTCTTGAAACAACTTTCAGAACCGAAACTGAAACTGACTTGTTTGGTGAGCAGGCAGTACTTTGTGGTGGTGTTTGTGCTCTTATGCAGGCTGGTTATGAAACTCTTGTTGAAGCAGGTTACGACCCCAGAAATGCTTACTTTGAGTGCATCCATGAAATGAAGCTCATTGTTGACCTTATTTATCAGAGTGGTTTCGCAGGAATGAGATATTCTATTTCTAACACCGCTGAATATGGTGATTACATTACCGGACCTAAGATCATCACTGATGAAACCAAGAAGACCATGAAGAAGATCTTAAGAGACATTCAGGATGGTACCTTTGCTAAGGACTTCTTGTTAGATATGTCTGCAGCAGGTGGTCAGGCTCACTTTAAGGCTATGAAGAAGTTAGCTGCTGAGCATCCTTCAGAAATCGTTGGTGAAGAAATCCGTAAGCTTTACAGCTGGAATAACGAAGAAGATAAGTTCATCAACAACTAATTGAAACTCATCAAAATTAAAAATATCAATGAAGAGACGTCGATTCAGGCGTCTCTTTTTAGAATAATGATTAACAGGAAAATATTATGTCTACTGATCAATATAAAATTTTAGATATTCAAAGAAAAATTGATAAAAATATGCGTGTAATGAATATACTTAGGTTTGTTCCTGTATTTTTCATGCCCATGCCTATTATTTCTGTGTTTGCATCGCGCTTGATAGGAACTGTACCGGAACAGAAGAATTCTCAATGGGGGATGTCTCTAATATTAATTGTTCTTGCATTTGTGATTAGTGTATTTCTTATCAAAAAGAATAAAGAATATAAAATGGACTTATATTATTTAGAAAAAGAATCCTTGGAAAGAAAAAAGAGAGTCGCTAAGCTTACCAATGAACCATTGTCAGACTATGTGCAAACTAAAGTGGTTAAAAAGCCCACAGAAAATACGCCTTTACCGATATTGTATTATGGCGTTTTGCTGATGATAGATATTATGATTAAAGTTTTGATATTAGATGCTATCTAGAATAACGTCATTTATAAAGGGGTGTTTTACACCCCTTTTAAAAATTTCTGCAATGCCTGATTGGCCAATCCTTTGGCTGTATAAGCAAAACCGATTTTACGTTCCGGTATTGGCTCTTCAATTACAAATTCCAATAATTCCCCACGTTTAAATTCATCCTCCACAAATTCTTTGATAACACAAGCAGTTCCCAAGCCGATTTTTGCAAAATCAATCAGCAAATCCATGGTGGTAACTTCAATCTGATTTTCCAATGAAATATCTTTTTTCAATAAATATTTATCCACATACTGACGTGTAACATTATTTTTATTTAAAAGCAGGAAAGTAGCAGTAGACATAAGTTCGCTTTCTGTAAGAAGTGATAAATTCTCCTTTTCATACAAGATAGAAGCCCGTTCTGCTAATTTCTCTAA